>CAYMUD010000161.1:0-3755 GCA_964393495.1 uncultured Clostridia bacterium
TGAAAACTATTCCTTTTTCAATGTTGTCTAAAAGTTTTAAAAATCTAGCTTCGTGTCTCTCTTCGACTTCCCCTACTTCTGTGAAAACATCGGAAATTTCTTGGAAACCTTCTTCTTTTGCTATTTTTGCAAATTCAGGATACATTTGGCTATGTTCTTCATTTTCTCCAGCTGCAGCAGCCTTTAAGTTTGCCTTGGTATCTTGAAAATTTACTGGAAAATCAGTACATACTTCTATTTTTTCATCTTCAAGTACCTCTCTTAAAAACTTGTAAAATCTTTTAGCATGTTCTCTTTCATTTCCTGAAGTTTCTTCAAAAATATTTTTGATTTGCACATATCCGTCTTTTTTTGCCTGAGAAGCATAGTAATCATATCTCATTCTTGCTTGAGATTCTCCTGCAAAAGCCGTCATAAGGTTTTGTGCTGTTTTTGTTCCTTTTAATTCACCCATGTTTACCTCCTTTATTTATTGTCTATGACATTATAACATATAAATATAAGGCGATGTCAAATAAATTTTTCTAAAAAGTAAATTAAAGAGTTAAAATCTTTTTAATAAATGTTTTTGAATGATTCTTTGAAAGTATCAGCGGTTATTTTCTTCTTGCATTCATTACATATGTATTCTATTTCTTCGCCTAAAAGTTTTTCTGAATACTTTATTGTTTCTAAGGTGGTGTAATTTTTACCGCAGATTTTGCAGGATACCAATTCAAATTTACGATTCCATATTGTCCTAGTATTTTCTGTTTCTTCCACCTTTATGGCATCTGTTGGACAAACCTCTGCACAAGATCCACATCCTATACAGTCTTTTGATTCATCATCATAGGGAGTAGAGACTTTCTTTTCGCTACCTCGTTGTACCATTGATATAGCATTTGTGCCTAGTTCTCTGCAGGCTTCTACACATAAACCGCATAAGATGCAGTCGTCATTAATTTTTTGGATATATTTTTTCGGTTCATCTATTTTATATTCTTCAGCTAATTTTTGAACGTATTTATTATCTGGAGATTTTAAATACATAAGCATTACTATATCTTTTCTTATTTTTATAATTTCCTCAGTGTGAGTTTGAACTTCTAGATTTTCTTTTACTGGATATGCACAAGAAGACACTATTTTTTTTCTTCTTCCATTTTTTATTTCAACAAGACACATTCTACATCTTCCTAAATCTTCAAAACCTTTTTTATAACAGAGGCTTGGTATTTCAATTTTTTTTCTTTTGGCCAGTTGTAGTATTGTTTCACCTTCTTTTGCATTTAGTACCTTACCGTTAATTTTAACTTTCAACTATACCGCCTCCTATTTTTATTGCATCTACAGGACAATTTTCATAACATTCTCCGCAGGTGATGCAAGAGTTTTGATCTATTTTGTGAGCTTTCTTAGGTTCTCCTGATATTGCATCTACAGGACATTTTTTAGCACAAATACCGCAGCCAATACATTCATCTTGATTGATGTGGTAGGAGGTAAGATTTTTACAAACTCCTGCTGGGCACCTGTGGTTTTCTATATGTTCTAAATATTCATCTTTAAAAAATTCTATAGTTGTCTTTACAGGATTTGGTGCTGTTTGCCCTAAGCCGCACAAGGAACCTTTTTCTACTGTATCGCAGATATCTATTAGTAGGTCTAAATCTTCTTTTGTACCTTTTCCCTCTGTAATATTTGTAAGTATATCCAGCATGAGCTTTATACCTTCTCTACAAGTAGTACACTTGCCGCAGGATTCTTCGGATAGGAATTCCATATAGTATCGAGCTACTTCAACCATACAGGTGTTTTCATCCATAACAATAACTCCACCAGAACCCATCATAGAACCTATGTCATCTAAAGAATCAAAGTCTAAATTAACATCTAGATGCTCTTTCGGTATACATCCTCCTGAAGGACCTCCCGTTTGAACTGCTTTAAATTCTTTGTCATTTATTATGCCGCCTCCTATTTCGAAAACCAAATTTCTTAGAGATGATCCCATAGGTACTTCTACGAGACCTGTATTTTTCACTTTTCCTACTAAGGAAAAGACTTTAGTACCGTAGTTATCTTTAACACCTATTTTCTTAAACCAATTGGGACCTTTTAGAAGAATAGGTGGGATATTGGCCCAGGTTTCTACATTGTTAAGAATTGTAGGTTGTTCCCAAAGACCTTTTTCAACACTTCTAATATATTTGGCTCTTGGCTCTCCTACTTTTCCTTGTATAGAAGCCATTAGAGCACTGGATTCACCGCATACAAAGGCACCTCCACCTCTTACTATTTCCAGGTCAAAGTTAAGGCTGCTACCCAAAATATTTTTTCCTAAATAGCCGTGTTCTCTTGCTGAATCTATTGCTATCTGCATATTTTTTCTAGCTAATTCATATTCATCTCTTATATATAGATAACCTTGATTTGAACCTACTGCGTATGCACATATTATCATTCCTTCGATTACAGTATTAGGGTCACCTTCCATAATACTTCTATCCATAAAAGCACCTGGATCACCTTCGTCGCCGTTGCATATTACATATTTAGGAAAATTATCGTAACTTGCACATGTTTTCCATTTTATTCCTGTTGGAAATCCTGCCCCTCCTCTTCCTCTAAGGTAGGATTCTTCTACCATATCTAAAACTTTCTCTGGTTTAAAATTAAATAAAACTTTTTTTAGTGCTTCATATCCATCTCTTTCTATATAGTCTTCTATTTTAGAAGGATCTATTTCACCAATATTTCTTAATGCAATTTTATGTTGATTTTTATAGAAAGTTGCATTTCTATGGTCTGTTATTTTAGTTTTAGTATTTGTGTCAAAATAAAGAAGTCTATCTATAATTTTACCCTTAATTATAGTTTTTTCTATAATTTCTTCTACATCTTCAACCTTTACTTTGAAATAGGATATATCATCAGGTAAAATTTTTACAACGGGTCCTTTTTCACAAAGACCGTTGCAACCTGTAGGTTTTACAAGAGGTTTGACTGTGATTTCTTTTTCTTTAGTTAAAGATTTAAATTTTTCGTATACTTGGTAGCTGTTGTTTGCTAAGCATCCTGTACCACAACATACTAGAATTTTTTTATTGCTGCTCATTATTATCCCTCCTGATTTTTTCCAAAACCTTATGAACCTTATCTTTAGTCATATTACCGTAGTATTTTTCATTTATAACCATTACAGGAGCTAAAGCACATGCTCCAACACAGTTTACTATTTCAACTGAAAAAAGCCCATCTTCTGTAGTTTCTCCCGGTTGTATATCTAAAGATGATTTTATTTCATCTAATACTTTATCAGAACCTCTAATATGGCAGGCAGTTCCGTTGCAAACTTTTATCACAAATTTCCCTTTTGGTTCTAAACTCAGAGCTTTATAAAAGGTGGCTATACTGTATACTTCATTTAATGGGGATTCGATGTATTTGGAGACTTCATACATAGCTTCCTTGGGGATGTATTCGTAGTTTCTTTGAATATCTTGAAGCATTGCAAGTGTATATCTTTTGTTCTTAGGATATTTTTCTAATATTTTTTCTGTGTTTTTTAAGTTTATTTCTATTTTGTTTTCCAAAGCTATCACCCTTAGTCACATATTTAGAACACCCATTGAGAACTCAATGGATGTTCTATGAATTTTTATTTAATTATAATCTTTTGTTTATAGCAAGTTCTTTAAGCTTTTCTTCTGTTGGGAGTCCATCTTCAGTCCAACCTCTAGTTTGATAGTATTCTTCAAGCATTACATCTA
>CAYMUD010000162.1:0-3728 GCA_964393495.1 uncultured Clostridia bacterium
AATGAAATAATAGGAAACTCCTTTTTAGAAATAGCCCAGTCTATAGAAAACAAAGACTTTGGACCTAAAATCAAAATTGGACTAACAACACTAGGAAGTGAACATGACAGTGAAGTACTACTAAAAGGGGCTAAACTAGCTCAGGAAGAAAACAGCAGTTTAGAAGTTGTACTCATTGGGCATAAATGCGAGGGTTTTGAGTGCTACCAAACCGACTGTGAAAATGAAATGCATAATATAATGGAAAAGCTATTAGATGAAGGAAAAATACAGGGATGTGTAACAAGACACTACAACTTTCCTGTAGGAGTTTCCACAGTAGGAAAGGTTCAAACACCAGCATTTGGAAAAGAAACCTTCATAGCAACAACAACTGGTACATCTGCAGTAAATAGAACAGAAGCTATGTTTAAAAATACCCTATACGGCATTATAACTGCCAAAGCTATGGGAATAGAAAGTCCAAGTGTAGGTATTTTAAATCTTGACAGTGCAAGAACGGTAGAAAGAGCTTTAAAACAGCTTAAAGAAAACGGATACAATATTAACTTCGCTTCATCACGGAGGTCCGACGGGGGAGTAATCATGAGAGGAAACGACCTGCTTATGGCTTCTGCTGATGTTATGGTTACTGATACTCTAACGGGAAATATATTAATGAAAATATTATCTTCCTTTAGTACCGGAGGTAGCTACGAGGCAGTAGGAAGTGGATACGGTCCTGGAATAGGATTTGACTATGATAAAAACATCCTGATTTTATCAAGAGCATCAGGAACTCCCGTAGTAAAAAATGCAATCCTGTACGGAGCAAAGTTAGCAAAGAACAATCTTAAAGGAAAAATTAAGGAAGAATATATAGAGCTTAAAAAATTCGGCCTTGAAGATATACTTAAATCTTTTGAAGAATCTCAAAAGAAAGATACAAAAGAAGTTAAGATGCCCCAAAAAGAAATAGTTACACAATCTATTCCTGGTATAGATGTCTTAGATTTGGAAGTTGCTTGTAAAAGACTGTGGGAAGAAGATATATATGCAGAAACGGGAATGGGCTGTACTGGACCTATTATAAATGTTTCAGAAAAAAATATAGAAAAATCTAAAAACATTCTAAAAGAAGAAAGTTATATATAAATATAAAAGCCTACAGTCGAAATGACTGCAGGCTTTTTAAAAGGGATAATAGGGAGCATAAAAACTATTTGAGAATTTCTATTGCTTTTTCTAACTGTTCGTCCTTATCATCTATTTTCATAAATTCCTCTAAGCTTTGAGTTAAAGATTCCTGTGTTGTGAAGTCAAGTACTCCGTAAGGATAAAGGCCCATATCTTCCTGGTATTTTTTTAATTCTCTCTCTAAAGCATGGTCGAAATGACCATCTGGTCCTGTTACATCGTAATCTAAAAGGTCTAAAATCATTTCTGCTGCTAAAACATCTAAACCTACTATACCTAATTTAGGTTTTCTATACTTATCTAATTCTGGTATACGTGATATATCAATATTTTTTTGTTCATAAGTATCTTCTATTATTATATCTGGTGTTATTCCTATTCCTTCTACTTTATTACCATTAGCAGTAAAGTATTCAGCAGTTGTAAGTTTTATACCTGCTCCATTTCTTAGTGGATACAAGCTTTGTACAGTTCCTTTTCCGTAGGTTTTGCTTCCAATAACAGTTCCTGCATCTCTATCCTGAACAGCTCCGGCAAATATTTCTGATGCACTTGCTGAACCTTCGTTAACAAGAACAGCTAGATCAAAGGTATCCACAGTTAATGAACTTGTATATTCTGAAACTTCACCATTTCCATATTCTACAGTTGCTATAGGTCCTTCTGGAATGAAAAATGAAAGCATACCTATTACTTCTGGAAGACTTCCCCCAGGGTTGTTTCTTAAGTCTATTATAAGCTTATGAACTCCATCCACATCAAACTGTCCAATTTCTTTTGCAAATAATTCTAAAGTATTGTCGTTAAACTTTGTTATCTCAATATAAGCTATATCATCATTAATCAATTCTGAATAAACAGAACTTATAGTAACAACATCTCTTTGTATATTGAAAAATAATTCTTCACTATTTCTCAAGATTCCTAATCTTACGGAACTTCCAACCTCGCCTCGGATGATTTCAGCTGCTTCTTCTGTAGTATATCCACTTATATCATTACCATCTACACTTACTATTTTATCCTTAGCCCTAATTCCTGCTTCTGAAGCTGGAGATCCTTTAAGAGGAGTTACTACCGCTATATAGTTTCCTTCTTTTACAATTTGTATTCCAACACCAGTAAATTCTCCTGACATTTCAGAAGTAAAACCTTGGTATTCTTTAGGTGTGTAGTATACACTGTGTTTATCTAATTTATCAAAAATACCCTTGTACATACCATTTACTATCTCGTCGTATGTAATATCTTTAAGATAATTACCTTTTACAAACTCTACTAAAAGTTTCATAAACTCTATATCTTGCTCATAAAGTTCTTTTTCCGTTTTTTCAACAGGCTGATTTGTTTCAACTTCAGCAGCAAAAGCTATGCTTAAAGAAGAAATAATCATACCTAAAATAATTACCCAAACAAAAATTCTTTTATATTTTAATATTTTCATTAGTTCCACCTTTCATTTAAATATTCTAACACTTTCATTATATATTATATAACCATAAAAACAAATTAATTTTTAATGAATTCTAACTTCTTCTTTTAATTAGAAGCTCTGTAATAGCTAAGTTTATAATTTTTGATGCAGAAAAATTAAGATTGTTAATCTTTACATAATCTAATTTCAACTTGTAAGGTCTTTGAGAAATAAAAAAAGATAGAGTTTTATCTATTACAGGCTGAGCTTCTTCTTCTTTTGTTTCAGGTAAAAGTAGGAAAAACTTATCCTTTTCATATCTGGCATATTCATCTAAGAGTCTATATATTTCTTGAAGTTCATCAAAGACTGCCTCCATATAATTATGTATATTATCGTTAATTTCAAGTTTTAAATCATCATAGTTAGTTATTTCGAAAACTAAAAGGCAGTAGTCCCTACCGTATCTTTGCTTTCTATAATTTTCTTTTTCAAGAACTTTCAAAAACTTATCATTTTTATAGCTGTCAACTTTATTAAAACGATTTGTAGATAAACTATTGAATACTTTTAGTTTTTCAGTGTATTCTTTTAACTTTCTATAACCCAAATATATATTCCAACTATTATCTTCTTTTACTAAAAACTTATTAAGCTTTTCATTGTTTTCCTCTTTAGAGGCTAAGTCTTTTTCCAATATATTCACTTTAAATTCAGCTACTTGGGAATATTTGGAATTATAAATTTTTTTATTATAATAATTATCTAAAAAAATTATATTATAATCTTTAATCTTATAAAACTTAGATACAGTTTTTTGCCAATCCTTGAAGTTTTCATAGGAAATATTATATTTATCAGATTTGCTTATGAGTTTATAAGCTTTCTTATAATTATCTGTAATTAAAAACTTGAAATAATTATTAAGATTTTCAGAAGCTTTTATTATCTGTTCTTCTTCATAAAAGCGACTGCTGCTCTTATAGTGATTGTAGGTTCGGTCATATTTAGCTCTTGATTTTTCATTACCCAATACTTCATAAGCATAATTAACTTTCTGCATAAAATCATGGGTGTTTTCATTTAAATCAGGATGGTATTTTTTGCATAGTTTTTTATATGCGTGAGCAATCATATC
>CAYMUD010000163.1:0-3724 GCA_964393495.1 uncultured Clostridia bacterium
ATCAGATAAACCTAGGGATCCCCCAATTATAAAAGTGAAGCTGCTGTTTCCTTGAACAGTAAGCTTCTTTATTTTTTTAGCAAAATCTGTACTGGATAATTGGCCACCGTCTTTATCTAGAGATATTACGTAGGAGTAGTTATCAAGCTTTTTAAGTATATTTTTTCCTTCTGTATCTTTTACCATTTCCATTTCTTTTCCACTTAGATTTTCAGGAGCTTTTTCATCTGGTATTTCAATTATTTTAAGTTTTGTGTAGTTAGTTAATCTTTTTTTAAATTCTTTGATTCCCTGCTTTATATATTTTTCTTTTATTTTTCCTACTGCTATTATTGTTATCTTCAAATCTAATCTCCTATCATTTTTTCCACTCTATCTATATATCCTTGCATGTCGAATTTTCTTTCTAGGCCATTGGAATTCATATATCTAAGCTTACCAAATATTGGTCTTTCTTTCCAGGCTCTATCGTGCTTGCCGAAACACCAGGCTATACCTGTGAAACTATTTGGATCTCTACCGTCTATAAAATATTTATTGTTTAAATAAAGAGAATTTTTATACGCAGTTTCATAATCTGGCGACCACTCTAAGATTTTTTTGCACCAGTACATTCTCATATATGTATGCATAAATCCTGTTTGTACCATTTCTTTCATAGAAGTATTCCAATATTTATCGTGGGTATTGTAGTTTTCCAATTTTTCTAAAGAGTATATATATTCTCTATCATCATCTACATGATCTTCCATGGTTTTATAAGCCCAGTCGTAGGTTATATTATCAAACTCGTCGTATTTTTCGTTGTAGTATATGAAATTGATGGCCAGTTCTCTTCGAATTACCAGCTCCTCTATAAAATCATCCATAGGCTCTTTTATATGAGGGTTTTTTTCCAACAATTTATTTAACTTTACAACAATTTCAACAGGAGAAATATGACCAAAATGTAGATATGGGCTTAAAAAAGAGTTGTATATAAATTCCGGATGATTTTTATCTAAGTAGTGGTTGATACTGTGGTTATAAAATTCTTTAAACTTTTTACGCCCTTCTTTTTCTCCACCTTTAAAAATCTTGCTAGGTTTAATACTTTTATCTATATTTAGTTCCTTTACAAATTTAATAGGATCTATTACTTTTACAAAATCGTTATTTAAACTTATATCAAGACTGTTTATTTCTGGTATGATATGTTCCATTTCTACTGCATAATCATCAAGGTGTTTAGTTATTTTAGGTCTAATAGTACGAGCGGCATATTCTTCTTTATCGGATACTTCTTCTACAGGGACTACTACGTCACTTTCCACCATCATTATATTTTCTAATCCTATTTTTTCGGATTCTTCAATCACTTTATTTCGCCAATTTTTCTGAATTCTAAGATATCCTTTATCCATAACTAAATAAGCTGCATTTTCCATTAGTTTAACACAACCTTTTTCAGGAGAGGTATTATATATTATAAATTTAACCCCCATTTTGTTGAATTCAGATTTCAAATAGTCTAGACCTTCAGCCATAAAAGTGTAGTGTCTAAGATTTCCATCTGGAAAGTCGTCTGTTATGCCGAAATAAACAAGCAAGGGGATATTGTGAAGGTTTGATAAGATTACAGCTGCATTTAAAGCATGGTTGTACTTAATTCGTTGGGATTGCTGCATCCAGTAAAGGATGTAATCTCCTTCTATATTTTTATTTTTCTTTATGTGTTTTATTCTGCCTTTTTCCATTATTACACCTTCTTTGGGGTTAGTAATTCTATACCTTCATTAATCATAGATATTTCGATGGGTGCTTCAAAGGCATATTCTCCATCTAAGTCTATAGCTAAGTTTTTGTCGGAATTTATCTTTACTTTCTTAGACTTAAAGTAATGAACTTTTTTGTGGTGTATATGGTCTCCACTCAAAAGTTTAGTAAACAAATTTAGAAGTTCGAAAGGTGGGCTGTGTTCTATTACCAATACATCAAAAAAACCATCATTGTATTTAGCATCAGGTGAAAATTTCTTAAATCCTCCGATACTAGGAGTATTACTAACTAAAAATACAAGAGCATTAAGCTCTAATGTTTTTTCTTCTGTACTTACTTTTATTTTGTATGATTTTTCGATTTGTTGAGGAATCTCTATAGCTGCTTTTATATAATATGAATATTTTCCTAATATAGTTTTTGTTTCACTAGGAACATCATAAGGAATATTCGTAAAAGCTCCACCGGAAGCAACATTTATAAAGTATTTATTATTTGCTTTACCTACATCTACCTTTTGATAAGTTTGTGCTTCTAAGAGCTTGGTGAATCCGTGTACTGTAGTTGGAATTTCCATATAGGTTGCAAAGTCATTTACGGTACCAGAAGGTAGAACAGCCAGTTTTGATTTACAAGTTGAATTCATAATGCCGTTTACTACTTCATTTATTGTACCGTCACCGCCGCATGCTATTATTAGTTCAAAACCTTCACTGCAGGCATCGGTAGCTGCTCTTTGAGCGTCTCCTTCCTTTTTTGTAGCATAAAAAGTAAAGGTAACATCTTCACTAACCAAAATATTTTTGCTTATTTGAAATATTTTATTTTGTACTATTTCGTTTCCCGATGAGGGATTGTATATAACTTTATATTTTTTCATATTAATGTCTTCTTTCTTTTGAAGTAAATATTCCTTGAAGTACCCAGTTTGATAATCCTATAATAATACCTGCTAAAATTGCATCTCTGAAACTTAATATTGTAAGGGAAGTAATAGCTGCTGTGAAGCTTACGATGATGCCGTTAACCACCAGGTAAAATAATCCAAAGGTAAGTAGTGTAATAGGTAAAGATAAAAATACTATTACAGGTTTAATTACAGTATTTATTATGCCGAAAATCATAGCTACTATAAATAAGTTGATTAAACCTGAAATGATTACTCCATCTAATAGATAAGCAGCTAATGAAATAGCTACCATATTTAATACTATTCTACCTAAAAAACTGTTCATTTATATCAACTCCTTTATAAAATTGGTGAAAGAAGTCTTGAGATAGATTCTTTAAACCTAACTGTTAGCCTTCTTTCTAAATATAATTCTCTTGTTAATTCATTTGATAATTCTATATCCTTTTCAAAAGCTTTTTGTAAAATCTTTGAAGTTTCTCTGGAATATATAATTGCATTGACTTCAAAATTAAGCTTAAAACTTCTAACGTCAAAGTTGGCAGTTCCTACAGAAGAAATTTTTTCATCCACTACCATAGTCTTAGCATGAAGAAATCCGTTCTCATAAGTATATACTTTTACTCCAAATTTTAGTAATTCTCCTACATAGTTTAATGATGCCCAGTAAACAAAAGGGTGGTCGGGCTTGTTTGGTATCATTATTCTTACATCTACACCAGACATAGCTGCTATTTTTAAAGAATCTATAACACTAGAATCTGGAACAAAATATGGAGTTTGAATATAAATACTTTTTTGGGCCATACTTATCATTTTCACATAATTTTGTTTGATTCTTTCAAATGGTGTATCAGGGCCGCTTGAAATTATCTGTATTCCCTTTTCCCCTTCTCCATCTATGTATGGAAAATATTTGGGGGTGTAGTTCAAATCATCTTTTCCTGTGCTTCTCCAATCAAGCATAAATCTTATCTGTAAATCTCTTACTGCTGAGCCGTATATTTTAACGTGGGTATCTCTCCAGTAGCCAATTTTTTCATTTAAACCTTTGTA
>CAYMUD010000164.1:0-3720 GCA_964393495.1 uncultured Clostridia bacterium
TATATGTCTTACTTTAATTATACCCTCTATATCTTTAAGTTCTTTTATTATATTTTCAGTAATATTTCCTTTCACATCAACAACGTTATATGCAAAATCGCCTTTACTCTTATTTACCATCTCAATAATATTTATATCATTTTTAGCTAGTACAGATGATAAGGAGCTAATCATATGAGGAACGTTCTTATTAAAAACAGTTATTCTTTCTGTACCCTCTGTTCTTTCTAGATGACATTCAGGATAGTTTACTGAATTTGTTATTTTTCCTTCTTCAAGATATTCCTTAAGTTCAACAACTGCCATCTTAGCACAATTTTCTTCTGATTCGTAAGTAGATGCTCCTAAGTGTGGTAGACCAACTACATTTTTAGAATTAATTAGCTTATCATTTGGAAAATCAGTAATATATTTTGCGACTTTATCTTCATTTAATGCCTTAATTAGAGCATCTTCATTGATTAATCCACCTCTAGACATATTAATAATTCTAGCACTAGGTTTCATTTCTTTTATTTCTTTTTTGTCTATGAAGTTTTTTGTTTTATCCATCAATGGAATATGTAAAGTAATATAATCTGAATTCTTTAACAAATATTTTAAAGACTTAGCATACTCAACATCCCAAGATAATCCTATTGCTTTTTCCACTGAAATATAGGGATCATAACCAATTACATCCATTCCTAATTTAATGCCGGTATTAGCTACTAAAACACCTATTGCTCCAAGACCTATAACTCCGAGTTTCTTACCTTTGATTTCTGGTCCCTTAAATTGACTTTTTCCTTTTTCTACTTTTTTCGATACATCTCCATCTAAAGTTTTTGCCCATTCAATTCCTTCGGGAACTTTTCGAGAACTTAAAAGCAGCGACAAAAGAGTTAATTCCATAACTCCATTTGCATTAGCTCCCGGTGTATTAAAAACTACTATGCCTTCCTCGGTACATTTTTCTATAGGTATATTATTGACCCCTGCACCAGCTCTTGCAATAGCTTTTAGTGATTGGGGGAAATTAGTGTCGTGAAGTTTATGACTTCTTAAAACTATACCATGGGCCTTTTCTAAGTCGTCAGCCTTCACTGTATATTTATTCTCTTCAAATAAATCTAAACCTACAGGTGAAATCTTGTTAAAAGTTGAAATTTTAAACATTTAAATCACTCCTTTATCAAAAAAATATTATAATAATATTAACAAAATATAATAAATATATCAAGTCTGAAATATTAAGTTTTAAAAAATTTAACTTTTGCATTATTATAGCTAATCTAATATAATTACTGTAGATTAGAAGGGAAGGTGCTTATGAATAAAAATTATGAATTAAGAAATGATATAGTAAAAATCATAGCTATGATTACTATGTTTATAGATCATATAGGTTACTATATATTTCCATATTATTTAAATGAATATTTTATTATATTTAGAATAATAGGAAGATTAGCATATCCTATATTTGCATATTATTTAGCTCTAGGGTTTAAAAGAACATCAAATCTAAAGAAATATATACTGAGAATGTTTATATTTGCTTTACTTACACAAATTCCTTTTTATTATTTTTCAGGTCAAGCATTGTACTTAAATGTAATGTTTACCTTTACATTAGGATTAATGATGCTCTATTTTTATGAAAGAAAAAATATGCTATGGATAGCCTTCTTTATACTAGCTCAGATTTTAAATACAGATTATGCTGCTTATGGACTAGCCATTATCTTAGTCTTTTATCTTTATGGAGAAGATTTCAAACAATCCATGTTATTTTTCAGCTTGTTGACAGGAATATATGTGATAATGAATAGTATTGGGGCCTCTTATATTGGATTTATAGATTTCATACAGCTTTTTAGTATTTTGTCAGTTCCAATAATATTTGCAACATATCCTATAAAAATAAGAATAAATAAGTATATTGGTTACGGATTTTACCCAGGACATATAGCTTTAATAGTTATAATAGGTAATTATTTAAAATAAATGGAAGGAGAAGCAAATGCTTACTAATGTTTTGCTATATTTAGTGCTTCTTATTATAGGAGGACTTTTAAGTTACAAAGGATTAATACATAAAAAACTAATAAGAAAAGCAGGAAGTTTACAGCTGTTTTTTCTTTATATTTTAATATTTATCATGGGACTCAGAATAGGCCTAGATCGAGATATATTAGCTGCTATTTATTCAATTGGTTTGAAAGCAGCAATCTATGCAGTAGTAACCATAATTATTAGTGCATTTATGGTTTTTATAGTTAGTAAATATATTATCAAATCTCATCTAAAAGGAGAGGTTAGAAATGACAGTTAAAATTTTGCTGGTGCTTTTAGCAGGAATAGGAAGTGGAATCTTTCTATTAGAACCTGAGTTTATGGCTAAAACTGATATACTTTTAGATATAGGATTGTGTTTACTGCTATTTTTTGTGGGAATAGATATAGGAAACAATAAAAAAGCTTTTACTCATTTAAAAAAAATAGGTTTCAAATTATTGTTGATTCCAATATCAGCAGCTATGGGCAGTATTCTAGGTGGAATGATTGTTTCAGTTTTTATAGGAATGAACATTTTTGAAGGTGGAGCTGTAGGGGCAGGATTTGGTTGGTACAGTTTATCAGCTATACTTATTGCTCCTTATTCTAGTGAATTAAGCACTATAGCTTTTTTAACTAATGTATTTAGAGAGATTTTAGCTGTAATATTCATACCAATAACAGCTAAGTATATAGGTTACTTTGAAACTATAGCTCTTGGTGGAGCTACAGCAATGGATACAACCCTACCTATTATAACTAGAAATACAAATAGTGAGACTGCAGTAGTGTCTTTTGTAAGTGGCCTTTTGATGTCTATATTTGTACCAATTTTAGTTCCTTTATTTATAGCATTAATTTAAAAAGCTCCTTCGAAAATTCTACTATGATACTTCCGAAGGAGTGTAATTATTTTTAATCTTCAAGAGATTTATAAAATACAAAGCAGCTCACCACAACGGCGGATATACCCAGTATTCTAATAACTTGCCTTATTGCACCAGTACCATTAAAAATAAAATACAAACCTAAAAGTACAGCTACTATATCAATAGATAAAGCTACCCTGTCCTTGTAGGCTTTTAATTTTATTAGGTTGTACAAATTGTAAGAGCCATATCCCAGTATTCCTATACCGGTAAATACCATAACTAATGATGGGAATATAAATATTATGATACCTCCTATCATGCCTGATACAAGATACAATCTATTCAATCTCACTAAGGAATCAGAAGATACGTAAAAAGAAAAAATACAAAAAGCTACTAGTAGTATAGCTGCAATTCTTATTCCTAAAAAACCTATAAGTCCGGGAAATAAAAGCAGTATTAATCCTATTACAAATAAAATAAGACTAAAAATTTTAAGATGAGATTTATCCCCGCTTATATTAAAATTAACCATAAATATACCTCCTCTACTATTCACAATAATTATATGAACTAATTATTTAAATTTGATTACCATTTCATTAGAATTAGATTAAAAATACTTCTATCACAATATATTATAATATGAAAGAGCTTTACATTCAAATTAATTTAATTTTGAAGTAGAGTGTAATAAGTAGTATAATAAGACTCAATAAAAGATACGGAGGAATGTAATGAAAGCAGAAATTTTATGCATAGGAACGGAATTGCTCCATGGAGATATAGTTAATACAAATGCAAAATA
>CAYMUD010000165.1:0-3715 GCA_964393495.1 uncultured Clostridia bacterium
CATAATAATAATCATGAATACTTCCTATTTTTCCTTCTTTTTCATAAGCTCTAAGTGCATCTAAGGGTAAGACAATGTTTGGATCAGCATCTGCTGCTGCTGGATCATAACCTGCATGAATAGTTTTATAGGCACCTTCTGCTTTATTTCCTAATCTTTCCAAACCTACAATAGAGTATCTACCCCACCTTGTTGCTGATGAAGATTGGATTTTGTCTGGGTTATCAACAGGTACAATACCACCTGAAGTAACAAGAGCTATCTTAGCATCTGACAATTCAATTGCTGGAGCTATTGGTACTCTATCCAACTCTGGAATTGGCATTTCCGAAGTAAATGGTTCATCATTAATCTTCTTAAGAAGCATATCTACTGCTCTATCACAAGCAGGTGTTTTATCTTCTAAAAAAACTTCTAGACGAATACCTCTTGGATAATACCCTTCAGCCTCTGCTCCTTTAATCTTTTCATTTTTTAATAACTTATTACCGAATTTAGCCATTTTAGGCATATCTTTTCTCATCTTAGCAGCACTATCGCCACCTTTAAAAATATAAACGTCCTTCTTAAACATATCTACACCTGGATTTTCCTCATGCATAGATGTTATAACAGGAACGCCAAATTTTTCTTTTACAGCCTTACATATTAAACCACAGGCATTACCATATCTTCCTGCTTGAAAAGCCGGTCCGGCAAAGAAAATATCAAATTCTTTATCTTCTAAAAAACCAATTAGTTTTTCTACTGCTTCTTCTTCATTTGATCCCATAAAGTTATCCCCACATATTAATGTATGGGTGATTTCCGCATCTTCTAATAAATTGTTCAATAACATTCCTGCTCCTACTACACCTTCTTTTATTGCAGGAGCATAGTCTGCTTTATCTTCTCCACCAATTTGTCCAAAAAACTGATTTAAATATAAAATTCCTTTTTTCATCTAATTCACCTCCCTAATATTAAAATTCTTTAACTGTTTTGACTGACTGTCCTAGTACTGAATCCCCACAAAACATTGAGTCATTTGCCATAATGATTGAACCATCTTCTCTAACTGAAGGACCTAATACATCATCATCTTCCCATCCCCCAGAAAGTCCGTCTCTCATTAATGATTCTAATTCACCTATAACTGTTCCCATTGCAGGTAATTCAATTAAGGTTGATACATTACCGCAAGAAACAATTGCATCAGCTGATACATCTAAAGCAGCCAATGGTTGTGATGTTCCATCACTTCCGGTACATTCATTAGTCATTCCTACAGTTTTAATTCCTGCTTCTTCTAAAAGCTTAAAGCATTCAATAAAGTCAGCATCACTATTACCGTAACCTTCTTCAGCTATAATAGCTCCATCCGCACCTAAATTACTTGCAATTTGTTGTACAAACATAGCTGCCCTCTCTTTTTGCTCTAAAGAAACATTTAAGTTTGACATAACAATACCTAAAAAGTTGATTGTCTTTCCATGCTCTTTGTATAAAGATTTAATTGTTGGGCAATTTTGAAAATCGTAAGTTGACCATTTTGAAGAACAGCACATATAACTAGCACCTATTATAGCTCCATCTAAAATTTCATTTGGATGCATAAATGTTGGCAGCATTCTATTTGTGTCCCATCCGTAAATTAAATCATTAAATCCTAATTCTTCAATCTGGGATTGAGGTTGCATCACAAAAACTACTGATGGTAAATCTTTAACTTTTTTATCCCTTTTAGTAATGGGTCCTAATTCGAATAATTCAGTTGACTCTGCATTCATATCTTTCACAATACTACCTAAATATTGGGCTAATCTGTGAGCTGCCCAACGTATTGCGTGATTTTTCTTTTGCTGTTCATGTCTTTCAAATTCTTCATCAGTATCAGCTACTAAACAAATATTATTTAGTTTTGAAAATATAGTATATTTAGCACCTTCACCACTCATGTCAATTAATCCATCACCAAAACTACCCCAGTGTTTTCCTACAGCTAAAACGCTGCATCCTTTTAGTGCAACAGCTTTTCCATTGCCTACTCTTTCGATCTTACCTGTTATACCTGGGAAAGTCGGACCACCATTTAGTCTGAATCGTGGCTCAATTGCTTCCTTCACAGGTACTATTCTCACATCATCACCAGGTTTTGTTAAAATAATATCTGCTTCAGTAATATGCTCATCTTCCATAACTACAGCAAGTGCTTCTTTTTTATTTATAATTAGGCTTCCTTTGCTGTAGGAAGACGTTTCCCCGAACTCCACATGTTGAACTTGAAAATTTCCAATTTCTAACTTCATATTGTACCTCCTTTCAAATTTGATATTTATTTATCAATAACAAGGCTATTATATCATAACCACGTTTGTTTTGTAAACACGATTATCATATAATCTTGATTTTTTTATCATCTTGGTTATTTAAATTTATATTCACTTTTAGATATGAAATATTTTTCCTTTTTCATATATTTATGTTATAATTTTTTTGTAGTGAATTTCATAGCCTTAGGTGAAAATCTATATTATTTTTTTACAAAGTTTTATACTACAAGCTATAAACAATTGGAGGCAATATATGACAGAATTAAGTATTAAAAGATTACGTATGATGGGATATTTTATAACAGCAACAGATGAAATTATCCAAAATGAAGGTATTGAAAAAGCAACTATAAGAAAAATTGCTGATAAAGCCGGATATAATAGTGCAACTATTTACAACTATTTTAATGATCTTGAACACCTAATTTTTTTCACAAAAATTTCACATCTAGAAACATATAAGGAAAGATTGTACAAGGAAATTGAAAACGATCTTGATCCTTTAGAAGAACTAAAAGAAGTTTTCCGTATTTTTGTTGAGGAAACTTTTAAAAATCCTAATGATTTTTATGATTTGTTTTTTTCAAAATATAGCCTAGAATTAAATGAAACTGTAACTTTATATCATGAAATATACCCTGAAAGATTAAACACTGATAACCAGCGGGTAAAGTCTATGTTGAGCAGAAACGATATTTATAAAAGAAATATGGCTCTTGTGGACAACTGCGTTGAAAGTGGATATTTTGATGAAACTATTGCAGGAAAAATTAACGAATTAATGATTCTTACTTACAGCGGTCTTTTAAATAAATACCTTGAAACTGACAGTGATGATATTCAGGGCTATACAGATAAATTTATGGAGTATTTAGATATGATAATCTCACTGGGACTAGAAAAATAAAAAATCTATAAATAGACTAGTTAGAAGTCTATCTATAGATTTTTCCTTTATAGATATAGGATAATTAATTTTTTTAGATTAAATAATTTTATTTTATATCTTCTCTTATTAAAGGCATAGACATGCATCTAGGCCCTCCTCTTCCTCTGGAAAGTTCGCTGCTTGGTATTATATGAGTTTTAATTCCACTTTCTTGAAGAATTCTATTGGTAACGTAATTTCTAGAGTAAACAACTACTTCTCCTGGTGCTATAGCAAGAGTATTTGAACCGTCGTTCCACTGCTCTCTAGCTGCATCTACAGGGCTATTTCCTCCGCATCTTATTAAATCAACCTTGTTTTTCTCTAAGTATTTAGCTAATATATAATCAAGTCTATCTTCTTCTTTTTCTATCTTTATATTATCTCCGTCTAAAGTCAGAGAAAAAATAGTTATTGTTTTTTCAATATTTGGGTGAATTGTAAATTTATCGTGATCTACCATAGTAAATACAGT
>CAYMUD010000166.1:0-3679 GCA_964393495.1 uncultured Clostridia bacterium
ATGATGATGTGATGGCTATACTATTAGCCCTAGCAAATCAAGATAAATTTAATATTTTAGGAGTGACAACAGTAGCAGGGAATCAAACCTTAGAAAAGGTAACTTTAAACCTCAGAAAACTTTACACATACTTGGGAATGAGTACACCAGCAGCCAGCGGTAAAGACGGACCTATATATAGGGATTTAGTATTAGGAGATATGGTACACGGAAAATCTGGTTTAGACGGATGGGATTTTCCAGAACCTACTTTTGAGTTGGATTCTACAAATGCAATCACTTTTATGAGAGATAAAATAATGAACTGTGAAGGCAAGGTTACTTTAGTGCCGGTAGGACCTATGACAAATGTAGGACTTTTACTAGCTACCTTTCCAGAAGTTAAAGAAAAAATAGAAGCAATATCAATCATGGGTGGATCTATTTATGCAGGTAATTTCACCCCTCATGCAGAATTCAATATATATGTAGATCCTGAGGCAGCAGCGGTAATATTTAGATCAGGTATACCAGTAATTATGAGTGGCCTTGAAGTTACCCATGAGGCAGGAATTACTGAAGATGAAATTAAAGCACTCATGGAAAAAGATGGTAAAGTATCAAAAATGTGTGGGAATCTACTAAATTTTTATGTCCAATATCATAGAGGCGAAGGATATGCATCATATCCCCTACATGATGTTTGCAGTGTAATGTATCTTATGAATCCTGAAATATTTGAGTACAAGGATTTACAGGTGGAGATTGATACTTCAGATGGACCACATAGGGGAAGAACAGCAGCAGATAACAGACCTTGGATGAAATATGAAAACCCTAACACAAGGGTATTAGTAGATGTAGATAGAGAAAAGTTCATAAAAATATTAATGGATGGATTTAGCAAATTGGACGAAGAATGCAAGTAAATAGGAGAAAAAATGACTGAAAATTATTTTGGTAAGAAAAGAGTGTTTGTCTATGTTGTAGGTTTGTTTTTATATGCCTTAGGTATAGCAATTGCAGCTAAAACAGAATTGGGAATAGCCCCTGTTAGTACCTTTCCCTATGCTTTATCATTTATTACGCCCTTTAGTTTTGGCGTAACTACACTTTTTCTTACTGTGACCTATATAGCTATACAAATGCTTTTATACGGGAAAGACTTTGAAAAAAGACAGTATTTTCAAATAGTAGTGGGCCTTATGTTTAGTACCTTTATCGATTTATCAATGTATCTTGTAAGAGGGATAAACCCTGAAGCTTATTTAAACAGATTGATTATACTTGCTGTAGCATGTGTAGTACTTGCTGCGGGTATAACTTTATCTGTAATATCAAATGTCGTTATTCCTCCTGCTGAAGGAGCCATAAAAGCAATAGCAGATAAGACAAAGCAAGATTTTGGAAATATTAAAATAGCTTTTGATTCAACAATAGTTATTTTAGCAATAACTGTTTCTCTTGTATTTTTAGGAGAATTAGTTGGTTTTAAAGAAGGTACAATTATATCAGTTTTTTTAACCGGTTTTTTAACCAAATTTTTCATGAAATCATTTGGTGAAAAGATAGAGATATTTATAAAAGAATAGAGAAGGTGATGATTACGAAAGATAAAATATACCAAGTTATAGAAAATAACAAAGAAAAACTAGTTGATTTTGGTAATGAAGTTTTTAAAAATCCGGAATTAGGTTATAAGGAAAACAATACTAAAAAATTAATAAAAGAATTTATAAAAGATATTGAAGTATCCGAATATAAAGAATATGCAATTACAGGAATGAAGGCTACTATAGGTAGTGGAGAGAATTTGCACATAGGACTTTTATGCGATATGGATGCAACTCCAACTATAAATCATCCTTATGCAAACAAAGAGGATAATGGAGCTCATTCCTGCGGACATAACTCACAAATGACAATTATGCTTGGAGTTTTTAAAGCCTTTGCAGAAACAGGAATCCACGAAGATCTTAACTGTAAAGTATCATTAATAACTGCTCCAGCGGAAGAATTTGTAGATTTTCAATATAGATTAAATCTAGTAAAAGAAGGAAAAATAAAAGCTTTCTCAGGAAAACAAAATTTGATATTAGAGGGAGCCTTTGACGATGTGGATGTAGTTTTAGCATCCCATGGTAATGGAATGGAAGGTAAGGTTTTAGAAACAGATATATCTAACAACGGATTCTTAGCTAAAACAGCCTATTTTAAAGGGAAGTCTGCTCATGCAGGAGCTTATCCCCATTTAGGCAAAAATGCCTTAAATGCTGCAACTTTAGCAATAAATGCTGTTGGTCTTTTAAGAGAAACTTTTCAAGATGATGATCATGTGAGATTTCATCCAATCATAAAAAAGGGTGGGGATGCAGTAAATGCAGTTCCTGATAATGTAGAATTAGAAACCTATGTAAGAGCAGCCAGTCTTGAAGCTATATTTGATGCTAACGAAAAAATAGACAATGCCTTTATACACAGCGCAAAAGCCTTAAGATGTCAGTGCCTTATAGAAAATATCCCAGGGTATTTACCAAGCAACTACTTTAGTCCTATGGCTGAAGTAATTGTAGAAAATGCCAAGGTATTTATAGAAGATAAAAATATTTATAATGGTGGAAAAACTTTTGCATCAGACGATTTGTCCGATGTCTCAGCAATGAACCCTGTAATACAAATAGGATACAGCGGATTTGAGGGTGACTATCACAACTATGACTTCAAAATAAAAGATGAAGAAATGGCATATATAATCCCAGGAAAAGTTTTAGCAGGAACAGTATATGATATGATGAAGAATATTAAAGAAACGAAAGACACTCTTGACCAGTTTGAACCTACAATGAATAAAGAAGAATATAATAAGAAATGGCTTAAAATTTAACTCCAGGAAGGAATGATAAAGTGTACGATATAGTTGTAATTGGAAGCATAAATGCAGATCTTGTATTTAAAGCTGATAAAAGACCTAATCCCGGAGAAACCCTTATAGGCAAGGATTTTAAGACTGTTCCAGGTGGAAAAGGAGCAAATCAAGCGGTAGCGGCATCTAGACTTGGAGCAAAGGTTGCAATCCTTGGATGCTTGGGTAAAGATCAAAACGGTGTTTTTCTGGAAGAAAATCTAGAAAATAATAATGTTGAGACAAAATATATTAAAAAAACAGATGATGCTCCAAGCGGTGTAGCAGGTATTGTTCTTGCTGAAGGAGACAACAGTATTATTGTAGTACCGGGAGCAAACTACAAAGTTGATAAAGAATATATAGATAAAAATAAAGAAGTAATCTTAAATAGCAAAATAGTACTACTTCAACTTGAAATACCAGTAGATGTTGTTAAATATGTAATAGAGATTTGTAGTAATAGTGAAGTAAAAACCATATTAAATCCCGCACCTATTCAAAAACTTGATGAAGATACCCTGGATAAGTTGGATTATTTAACTCCAAACGAACATGAATTTAAAATTCTTTATGGAAGTACTAATGAAGAAAAAATTCTAAAAGAACAAAAAAATAAACTTATTATTACCAAGGGAAGACAAGGTGTAGTATTTTCTAAGGGAGAAGAGGTAATCAACATACCAAGCTTAGAAGTGGACGTAGTTGATACCACCGGAGCAGGAGATACCTTTAACGGAGCCTTTGCTCAATCAATAGTAAAAGGCAAGACTGTAGAAGAAAGTATTAAATTTGCTA
>CAYMUD010000167.1:0-3666 GCA_964393495.1 uncultured Clostridia bacterium
TAATATATTTTGCTGATGATATAGGTAGACAAAATGCCTTGGATAAGACAATAGGATATATAGTTAGAAATAAACATATGATGGATGGAATTTTCATTTTGTTTTCCGGAAGAATTACTACAGAAATTTTAGACAAATTATTACCAGAAAGTATTGAAGGCATATTTTCTAAAGCAGCTGTTACGAAAGATGCTGTTTTAAAAGGAAAAAATATGGGTATATTATTAGTAGGGTTTGCAAGAGCTAGTAGGTTTAATATTTATACTGGTTTTGAAAAGTAAAATATACTAATTTTTTTCAGAATACTTTCTAAGGAAATATTTGCCTATAAAATTAACAGCAATAATAATTATAATTAAAAGAATTGATTTGCCGGGGGTTTCAAAAAAGGATGCTATATTGTAGCCTATATAAGAAAGAGAAAATATCATAACTAGCTTTCCTAAGACTAAAGATATAAGAAAATGATTAAATTTAAAGTTTGATATAGCTGCGATGCCGGTTACTAAAAAAGATGGAGTAAAAGGAAAACAAAAGAGAATAAAAAGGAAACTGAAATCGTTTTCCTTTAATTTTCTTTGGATATTGTAGAATTTAGTATCTTTTTCTACAGATTTAGAAAATTTCTTCTTTCTTATAAATCTAATTAGTAAAAATAAAAGTAAAGAACCAATGATATTTCCTAAATATGAGTATAGATAGCCTCTGAAAAAACCGAATATTAAAATATTTATAGTAACAAAAATTACTAAAGGTATAAAAGGAAAAAACGATTCGATAATTGGAAGGCATATACCAGCGATTATTCCGTATTTATCTATAAAACTAATTATTAAATTTAAATTTTCTTGGGATATATATTTTAATAAAAACTCATAATTCATTTTTTTCATCCTTTTAATTAACTTCTATATAAATATATCATAAAAGTATCAAAAAAAATATTAAAATCACTAAAGATATATGTTATACTATATCTAAAATAACCACTAAATAGTATAACACATAAAAAGGAGGTATAATGGGAGAATTTAGAAAGACAGAAATTGCAGTTGTTTCAGACTCTATTGGAGAAACAGCAGAGTTAGTGGCACAAGCTGCAAAAATTCAATTTAATAGTTCAATAGAAAGAATGAAAAAATTTTCTTTTGTTCTAGATGAAGATCAAATAGACGAAGTAATAGATTATTGTAAAGGTAAAAACTGTTTGATTGTATATACACTGGTAATCAAAGAGATGAAAGATTATATTAACAAAAGAGCAGAGGAAAATAATATCAAAGCAGTAGATCTGTTAGGGCCTTTAATCCGTCCTCTGATTGAACTCACAGGTATTGAACCGAAAAGAGAGGCAGGGCTTAATCGTCAGCTAACATCCTATTATTTTGAAAAAGTAGAATCGATAGAGTTTGCTGTTAAGTATGATGATGGTAAGGATCCAAGAGGATTTAAGAAAGCGGATATTGTTCTTCTTGGAATATCTAGGACTTCTAAAACTCCTTTGAGCATGTACTTTGCTTATAAAAATTATAAGGTAGCAAATCTTCCTTTGGTACCGGAAGTTGAACCACCAAAAGAATTATTTGAAATTAATAATAAAAAAATAATAGGTTTAACTAATGATCCTAGAACTTTAAATGCAATAAGAAGAGAAAGATTGAAAGATATGGGTATTAAAAACAACTCAAACTATGCTAATTTGAATAGAATAATAGAAGAATTAGATTATTCAGACAAAATATTTAACAGATTAAAATGCCCAGTTATAAATGTTTCAAACAGAGCTATAGAAGAGACAGCCAGTATAATATTACAAATTTTCTCAAAAAAAAATGATTAAGGGAGGATACAAATGAGTAAAAAATGGGTCTATTTATTTAAAGAAGGTGAAGCATCAAAGAAATCACTGCTGGGAGGTAAGGGAGCTAACCTATCCGAGATGTCTAACATAGGATTACCGGTACCTCCTGGATTCACAGTTACAACAGAAGCTTGCACGGAGTTTTATAATATAGGTGAAAAATTATCCGAAAAAATGGTAAAGGAAATTTATGAAGGAATTAAAGATATTGAGGATCAAACTGGCAAAAAATTTGGCGATTTAGATAGTCCGCTATTGGTCTCTGTTAGATCTGGAGCAGCTATTTCAATGCCGGGTATGATGGATACAATATTAAATTTAGGGTTGAATGATGATTCTGTCATAGGTCTTAGTAAGAGCACTGGAAATGAAAGATTTGCATATGATAGTTATAGAAGATTTATTCAGATGTTCAGCGACGTGGTATTAGAAATACCAAAATACTTATTTGAAAATGTAATGGATGATTTTAAGGAAAAAAATAATTTTGATAATGACACAGAACTAAGGCCACAGCATTTAAAAGAAATTGTTGATGAATTTAAAAAAATATATAGAGAGGAAACAGGTGAAGACTTTCCACAGAATCCTAAAGATCAACTTATAATTGCAATTGAAGCAGTTTTTAAATCTTGGAATAATCCAAGAGCAATATCTTATAGAAATATAAATGAATTAGATCACAAGATGGGAACAGCAGTAAATGTACAATCCATGGTTTTTGGAAACATGGGAGATAATTCTGGTACCGGTGTTGCTTTTACTAGAAATCCTGCAACTGGAGAAAAGAAACTTTTTGGAGAATTTTTGATTAATGCTCAAGGAGAGGATGTTGTAGCTGGAATAAGAACTCCTAAAGATATTCAAGAACTTAATGATATAATGCCTGAAGTATTTAAACAATTTAAAGAGACATGTGAAAAATTAGAGTATCACTATAAAGATATGCAGGATATAGAATTTACTATAGAAAAAGGTAAATTATATTTCCTTCAAACAAGAACAGGTAAAAGAACTGCACAAGCAGCTTTAAAAATAGCGGTAGACATGGAAATAGAAGGTGTTGTAAATATAGAAGATGCTCTTATGAGAATAGAGCCTAAGTCCTTGGATCAACTACTTCATCCTACTTTTGATATTGAAACAATGGAACAGGTTAAGCCTATAGCCAAAGGATTGCCAGCGTCACCGGGAGCAGCTTCCGGTAAGATATATTTTAATGCAGAGAAGGCAGTAGCTGCTGCGAAAAATGGAGAAGCAGTTGTTTTAGTAAGAAAAGAAACATCCCCTGAGGATATAGAAGGAATGAATGCTGCTAAAGGAATACTTACATCAAGAGGAGGTATGACTTCTCATGCTGCTGTAGTAGCAAGGGGTATGGGCAAATGTTGTGTAGCAGGATGTGAACATATAAAAGTAAACGAAGAATCAAAGATATTTACGGTAGATGGAGATATATTTAAAGAAGGTGATATGATATCATTAGATGGAACTACTGGTAAAGTTTATGAAGGAAAAATCAAAACTGTAGAACCAAATTTATCTGGAGATTTTGGAAAATTAATGGAATGGTCAGATGAAGTTAAAACTTTGGGAGTTAGAACTAACGCAGATACACCTAAAGATTCAAATACTGCTGTAAAATTTGGTGCTGAAGGTATAGGACTATGTAGAACTGAGCATATGTTCTTTGATGAAGAAAGAGTTCCTGCAGTAAGAAGGATGATTTTAGCAGATACTGTAGAGGAAAGAGAAAAGGCTTTAGAAATTTTACTACCAATGCAGAAAGAAGATTTTGTAGGTAT
>CAYMUD010000168.1:0-3663 GCA_964393495.1 uncultured Clostridia bacterium
TTTTCATGGATGGTAAAGGACACATCCTCATTTGCTTTTAATGATCCAAATGCTTTTGTAACGTTTTTAATCTCAAGAAGCGGCTTCACCTTTTCCTTCACCTCCATCATTATTTTTGTTTCTTCTGTTTCTTACTGTTTCAATAATACCTATCACACCTTTTGGTTGATAAGAAGTTATTACCACTATTAACAATCCATAAATCATCAAATCTATTCCAGTTCCTGAACCACCAAGTTGTATTCTTGTAAATTCAGATAAGGGTATGAAAATGGCCGCCCCAATTATAGGACCGTAAACACTTCCTATACCTCCAAGTACTGTTAATAAAACTATCTTCATTGAGATATCCAAAGAAAACATCATAAATGGATCTATATACAATATGTACTGTGCATACAAAGAACCAGCTAATGCAGCAATAAAAGCCGATGTCATCATAGCTATTAACTTATATTTTCTTGGATTGATTCCAATAGCTTCTGAAGCTTCTGGACTTTCTCTAATAGCTTTCAAATAAAATCCAACCTTAGAATTTTCTAAATAACTAGCTGCAAAAATAGCTAAGGCGAATAAAATCAATGTTAGATATACCCAAGGTAATCTTTCATTAAATTGCAAATTAATAAGTCTGGTAAAAAAAGATGAATCACGAGGGATTATTGGAATTGATACACCAGTCGCTCCTTCTACATAATCCCAACTTACAAATATTTGCTTTACTATCTCTGCTATAGCTAAAGTAGCAATGGCAAAGTAGTGACCTCTAATTTTGAAAAATGGAAAACTTACTATTCCAGCAACTAAAGCAGCTATTATTCCACCCAAAATCAATCCAAACCAAGGACTAATAGCATATCTAAAGAAAAGTATTGCAGATGTATATGCACCTATTCCAAAAAAAGCTGCGTGTCCAAAAGAAGTTTGACCGGCAAATCCTGTAATTATATTCCAAGCTTCACCAAGAGTAGCGTAAATCAAGAGTAGTACTAAAGCATTTAATACAGTTCTTGACTTAATTACTAAAGGTAAAACTGCAATTATTAATATTATAATTAGTAATTTCTTTTTATCTTTTACCATCCGAATAACCCCTTTGGCTTAACCTGTATAACTATCATATAAACTAGAAATACAAGAGCATATTTGAATTGAGTTCCTAAAAGGTATCCTCCTACTGCTTCTGTTAAACCTATTATTAATCCAGCAAACATAGCTCCTTTAATATTACCGAAACCTCCTAAAGCAACGATAACAAATGCTAACACACTATATAAAGCTCCTGAACCAGGATAAATAGGAAAAAATGTAGACATTAAAGCTCCTGCTGCCCCTACACAAGCTCCTGAAAGACCAAAAGTAATTGCGTACATTTTCTTAGTATTAATACCCATCAACAATGCAGTATTTTTGTTTAAAGCTGTTGCTTGAATAGCCTTTCCAGTTCTTGTTTTATCCATAAAGAGCATAACTAAAATAGTTAGGATAATACTGCCTATAGATGCTACTATTTGAGGAGTTCCTATTGATATTGTTCCTATTTTTATCGAGTGTCCTGATACTACTGCATCATTAATGTATCTGTAGTTAGGAGTCCATAAAAATTGTGCAAAGTTCTTTAAAAACATGCTAAATCCAAAAGTAGCAAGTAAAGCAGTAAGTCCTGGAGCATCTATAACTCTTCTTATTATTGCAAAATAAGTAAATACTCCAACTAAAAATACAACTATCATAGAAATTGGTAAACCTATTAGAGGATCTAAAGAAAATAAAGAGTACATCCAAAAGGCTGTATACATACCTATCATTAAAAATTCACCATGAGCAAAATTAATTACATCCATAACTCCCCATACGAGAGTTAAACCAACTGCAACAAGTGCATATATAAAGCCCATAAGTAAACCATTAGTAATAATCTGTTCCAAAGTATCGTCCCCCTTTTCGAGTTGTTTTATAGAAATTTGAGAGTGAAGATTGCTTCACTCTCAAATTAATTATATTAAATTTAATTTTATTTATCTTTCATCCCAAGGTGGTATTGGTGCCACTGGTTCTGTTGTAGATATATCTTCAGGATATACTGCCCTATATTCTTCGTCTAATGTTTGAACTACATAAGATGCTGGAACTTCATTTTGTCCACTTTCGTCAAATTTTACAGCACCTGTTGCAAAATAAGGTGCATTAAATTCTTTAGAATGAATAACTTCCATTATGGCATCTCCATCAAGACTTGCTGCTTCATTGATAGCTTCTGCTATAACCATTATTGAAGCAAATTCTTCAAGAGCCGGTCCATCTAAATCTGCATCTGTTTTTTCTTTATACATTTCATTAATAACTGCTAATTCAGGAAGGTCTTCTAATTTATCAGATGAAAATGCTGCTCCACCTGCAAAATAATTTCCATTTTCTCCCAAATTAACTACAAATTGAGTATCTTGAAAACCACCACAGTAGTTTAATACAGCCTGAGGTGCAACTCCAAATTCCTTATACTTATTTACAAACATTGTTATATCTGAAATATAAGAAGCATGGAATAATGCATCTGCATCCATATCTCTAATTTGCTGAACTTCTGTATCAACATTAGTTACATCTCCTGCATAACTTACAGCACCAACATATTCAAAACCTTCATCAGCATACTGGTTTTCCAACCATTTTTCAACCATTTCGTGTGCGTGGACACCGTACTCATTATCTACATATGCTACTGCAACAGTACTTATATCTGTTCCATTATTAGCATTTAGATATTTAAGGTATTCAAAAAACATACCTGTTTCCATATCATCATTTGGAGCAACTCTTACAAAGAAGTTTAATCCTCTTTCTGTTAATGCTGCCGATGATGATGATCCTGCAACAAATGGTACACCATACTGCTCAGCTGCCTGACTTGCCGGTTTAGTTGCTGAACTATGATAGCATCCTGCTAAAGCAGAAACCCCTTGATCTATGAGTCTCTCTGCCTCTGATTTAGCCATTTCAGGGTTAGCCTGGTGGTCAGCAAAAGTTATATTAATTTTTGCATTATTCATATTAGGTAATCCTGCAGTAGCAGCCAATGGAATATCTAAATCTGGATATTCATTGTTGATTATATCTTGAGCTACTTCCATAGCAGCTTGAAGCTTAACTCCTGTTGCTGCTGCTCCACCACTAAGTGGTAGTACTGCTCCAATATCAACTTGTGTAATATCTTCTCCGCCTTCAGCTGGTTCTTCAGGTTCAGTTCCTGCACAACCTGGTAAAATTGTTGCTGCAACCATTACGATTACAAGTAAAAGTATTAATTTAGATTTCATTATTTACCCCCTAGTAAATTATTTTTTCTAAAATACACTTTGCTAGATTTTATTTTTGATTATCATCTCCTTTTATAATTAAATAAAGGAAGTGAATTAAATACTATTATATTATCATAATATTCTCAGCACTTCCTACTAATTATGTACGACTTAAAGGGACATGCCGTTATCTGTAAAGTAAACGTATCAAAAAACATTTTAAGTAAAGAGCAAACGTTTACTTTATTATTTTACTAAACTACGCCTATTCTGTCAATACCATGGAGGTCTATTATACGACTAAATGGTATATGTTACAATAACTTAAAAACTCCTGAAATTTTTACATCTCAGAAGTTTTTTT
>CAYMUD010000169.1:0-2079 GCA_964393495.1 uncultured Clostridia bacterium
TATCCAACACACCTATAGGAGGTTTCTTAGGCCTTCCAGGAGGAGAAATAAAAGCGGATATGCAGGTTGTTGATGTATATTGTAGAGAAGGCGATAAACTTTCTGAAAATTGGGTTTTAATCGATATACCATTTTGGTTAAAACAACAAGGACTTGATATTTTTAAAAGAACCGAGAGCATTATGAATCCAGAACTATAATAAAAATATAAAAAAGAGCACGATGATTTTTATTCTTAAAAACATCATGCTCTTTTTAATTTCATAAATTCGATTTTAAACTATCAAAAGATTTTTCATAATATCAATTTATTTGACAAAAAGTTATTTGTTAATTTAAACAAACTTTGTATGCAGCATCAGCAGCTTCAGAACCATCTACACTATAAATATCTGCACCAATTTTTTTACAGAAATCATCAGTAATAGGAGCTCCTCCTATCATTATTTTAACTTTTTTTGATACTTCGGATTTTTTAATTGCATCGACTACGCCTTGCATTTCTCCCATTGTTGTTGTAAGAAGTGCAGAACAAGCAACTACATCTGCTTTATTTTTTAATGCAGCTTCTACAAATTTTTCAGATGAAACATCAACGCCTAAATCAATTACTGTTAATCCCTTGCTTTGCATCATAATACTTACTAGGTTTTTACCAATATCGTGAAGATCACCCTTTACAGTTCCGATAACAACAGTACCTATAATATCAGAACCACCTTCTAAAAGTAATGGCTTAAGAATTTCAAGAGTTTTATTCATACATCTTGCTGATACTAAAACTTCTGGTACAAAAACTTCGTTAGCTTTAAACTTAGTACCGACAATATCCATACCTGCTAATAATCCCTTATCTAAGATTGTTTTAGCATCCAATCCTTCTTCTATGGCTGAATTAACAGCCTCTTTACACTTTTTTACATTTCCTGCCTGTAATAACGAACTGATTTCCTGTAATTTTTCATTCATGAATTATACCTCCGAATTAATAATTTTTGTAAAAATTTGAAATATATTAATATTTCTAAAAAATAAATTAAGCTAGTTTAATATTTCCTTATAAGTTAATAGGAATCGTTTTCTTTGAAATAAATTGTCTGTAAAATTCAACTACCTTTATATAAGTTTACTATAAATATTGCTTTTTGTCATGCTATTTATACAAGTTTTTTGGAATTATTGTTAAATTTTTAATTAAAAGAAAAAATAAGCATTAAGAACAGTTATAAGGGATAAATACTAAGTTAACAATATTTAAAAATTAAAAAGATGTATATAAAAATTGACAAATATATATAAATATTGCTTTTATTTTAGATAGATATATATTATATAAAAAGAGATATAAAAAAAACTACCCTTTATTAAAAAAAGGATAGTTAGCAGATACTATATATTAATCTATAAATGTAATTATAATCCAATATTTTCGACTACATTTGTTCTAAATTGAGAAGGTGTATGCCCAACTCGTGCTTTAAAGGCAGTAATAAATGTAGATGGGTGGTTATAACCACATTTTTCAGAAACTTTTTTTGTGGTCATATTAGTATTTAAAAGAAGTTTTTTAGCGTTACTAATACGTTGTATTATTAGATATTCATAGGGGGGTATACCGTATTGCTTGTGAAATTGGCGAGTAAAATAATAAATACTCATATTTACTTTTTCAGCAACATCTGCAATAGAAAGCTGTTTATCATAATTTTGTCTTAAATATGCTTCTGCAAATGATAAAGCATATTCTGTTGATTTGCTTTGAATGGATGTGCTTTCTATCATGGTTGACAAAATTCTATGTATTGTTGCAGAGGCTGAGTGGTTTAAGGTATTTTCGCCTCTCAATAAACCCATTAGAATTTTAAATTCCTGAGTAATTATAGAAGAAGCATTTACTATAACTGGCTCTTCGAATTTTTCTGATAGTAGTTCGCTGTAGGCAAATACAGAATTTCCTTGAATATGAGCCCATTTGAAATAAATAGGGTCCTTAGAATAATAATGATGAGGAGTTCTGCAATCAATAAATCCTATATTATTTTTTCCAATTACAAATGATTCGTCATTAAGTTTTACATT
>CAYMUD010000169.1:2179-3654 GCA_964393495.1 uncultured Clostridia bacterium
TATGATAAAATATTATCATAAAGAGTATATAAAAAAATATAAAGGTGGTTAATTAATGTCAACTTTAAGAGAAAAAAACTTTAGAAGACTAAAACAAAGTATAGCTGGAGAAAAATCTGATGGACATGCAGTATTTAACTTCTATACATTTCCATTTTTTCAAGCAGTTACTGGTGTTAATCTAAATGACTATTTTCACAAGCCGGAAGTAACCCTTAAATGTCAAATAGAGGCGCTAGATAAACTAGAAGGAATAGGAAATCCAGTTCCAGATATGGGTTCGGTTGCAGAATCAAGCGGACTTGGAGGAGAAGTTAAATTCGATGACCATGGTTTTATTTCGGTACATCCTAACCCTAAAATAGCAGATGCAGAAACTGCAGAAGATTTAGACTGGTTAGAGCCAGGAGATCCATATGGAGATAATTATATGAGGCAAGCTCTAGAGACACTGGAATATATGGTAGAAAATTGTCCAGAAGGATATAAAATTAATCCTCATCCTATAATGGGTCCATTTACTGTAGGAGCTAATATTAGGGGAATTAGTGATTTTTGTGCAGATACTATTGCTGAACCTGAGTTAGTTAATAAAATACTAGATGTTGTTGTAGAAACTCAAGTAAAATTTATGAGAGCCCAGGAAAAAATTCTAGGTTCATTACATCATATATTTGTAGCAGATGATCTTTCTGCATTCCTTAGTGAATCTGCATATAGAGAATTTGTTCTTCCTAGATATGAAGAAATGTTTAAAGAGTTTCCTAACACACAAAGATGGCTACATAATGATTCTACTGCTCGTCACGTGGCACCTGCAATAGCTGATTCTGGAATGGTTGCTTGGCAATATTTGCCTTCTATTGATCCGAAAGAAGCTTTAGAACTAACTAAGGGTAAAGTAACACTTTTAGGAGGATTAAAACCCCTTGAATTGCAGAATTTGACGGCTGATGAAACTTATGATAAATGTATAGAAGTTCTTAAATCATTTAAGGGTAATAATAAATTTGTTCTTGGTGCAGGAGGGTCTATAAATCAAGTTCCAATTGAAAATTTAAAAGCTATGTTTAAAGCAGCAGATGACTATAAAATATAATTTAAATATTTAAGTTAGGAAAACATAAAACAAATAGTAACTATTAATAGATATTTTAACCTGGATATATTTCCAGGTTATTTTTTTTAACTTAAATATTATAAATAATGTATATTATACAATATCAAGGGTAAATAGATAATAGTTATCAATTAGAAAAATATTTTTAAAATTGAGGGAAAGGAGAGAACAATGAGAAAAAGAATATTTAGTATAGTTATTTCTTTTATAATGATTTTATCTCTATCGATAGCACCAGCATTTGGAGAAGCTTATGATTGGTCCACAGAAGAAAAAGATGAAATTATTAAAGAAGCTGAATTAGAAATAGAAAGATATATTAGAAGTAAAGCAGAAGAGGTAAAATTAACAACCT
>CAYMUD010000170.1:0-3647 GCA_964393495.1 uncultured Clostridia bacterium
AAGATTTCTACTTGCTTTTATATTAAAATAATTAATATCTCCATAACTTCTTCACATCTATATATTAATATATAAAAAAACATAAAAGGAGAACTTATGAAAAAAATTAAACCAAGAAATATTATTCAATTATTGTTTTTTATAACTGTTGCATTCATAACTTTAGCAAAAAATGCAAATGAATTAGGTCTATCTTTTTTAAGCTCAGTAGAAGGTGTTTCTCTTCACTCGATTTGCCCTTTCGGAGCTGTAGAAACATTTTATACATTATTAACAGGTCAAGGATTAATTGCTAAAATCCATACTTCTAGTTTAGTGTTGTTTCTGATTTTACTAATCAGTGCAGTTTTATTCGGTGGAGCTTTTTGCGGATTTATATGCCCTTTAGGTTCTATTCAAGAACTTGTTGGAAAATTAGGGAAGAAATTATTTCCTAAGAAATATAATAATTTTATTCCATACAAAGTTCATAAACGTTTAAAATATCTCAGATATTTAGTATTAGTAGTAATAATTTATTTTAGCAGTTATTCCTTAAAATTAGTTTTCGCAGATTATGATCCTTATTATGCTCTATTTAACTTCTACACAGGGGAAGCAGCTATTACAGCAATACTTATTTTAGTTGTGGTGTTGATTTCATCCTTGTTTGTAGAAAGACCTTGGTGCAAGTATCTGTGTCCACTAAGTGCAATATTAGGTATTTTTAACAAATTTAGAATCTTCAAAATAGTTAGAAGTAAAAACACCTGTATAAACTGCAAGAAATGCGACAATGTATGTCCTATGAATATTAAGGTTTCTGAAAAAGAGATTATAAATGATACAAACTGTATAAGCTGTCTAAAATGTACTTCTAATGAAATATGTCCCATAGATAATACTCTGGATATGAAAATTGGAGGCATAAAATGAAAGTAAATAATTTAATTTTAGCAATATCTGTATCGTTAATTTTCATACTTGGAATATTTATTTCAGATTTTTTAGGATACTGGCAGACTGAAACTATTAAAGTGCCTCAAAAAATATCAGAAGGTCAATTTGAAGGTTACTCTGATCCTTCTGATATAAGAGGATCCTATTCTTTTGGAGATGTTTCAAAAAGTTTTAAAATTGATGTAGAAACTCTTGCAAAGGCATATGATTTAAGTGGTATAATCGAAGATACTAGTTCATTTAGAATAAATCAACTAGAAGAATACTATGTATTCGATGAAGATATTGAGATAGGAACTGGAAGTGTTAAGTATTTCGTATCTTTATATACAGGTATACCATATGAATCAGATGATGATGTTCTTCCTTCAACAGCTGTATATATACTTTACAAAGAAGGAAAAATAACTGAGGAACTATACAATGAATTAAGAGAAATATCTATAGATATTTCTAGCTATTTGATTACAGAAAATATAATTATAGAAGAATTTCAACAAGAAACTGAAGAATATGAAGAATATGTAATCAAATCAACAACAACTGTTCTTGAAGTAGTTAGATGGGGTATTAGTATTGAAAAACTAGAAGAATTAATCGGTATACAGGGGATTTCTGAAGATGAAATTATTAGACAAATATGTTTGGATAACGAAGTTTCTTTTTCAGAAGTAAAAGAAAAAATCATATTAAATTTAAAATAGTATAAAAACTTTCTAAGCAAAGGACATAAAATCGATAAATAATTGACTCTATGCAGTCTAAATGATATATTAATAGCATAAGTTCAAAATAAAGACAAGGGAGATTATAATATGCAAAAAATACCAGAAAATGTAATTAAGGAATGGGAAAATAAAGAAGGTCCAATAATATTAACTACTGTTAGTAAGGAAGGTATTCCAAATAGTATTTATGCTACTTGTGTAAATCTTTACGATAATGAAAAAGTTGTTGTAGCAGATAATTATTTCGATAAAACTAAAAATAATTTAATTGAAAATAATCAAGCTTCAATTTTATTTTACACAAAAGATGACAAAGCATATCAATTAAAAGGGAAAATTGATTATTATAAAACCGGTAAAATCTTTGATGATATGAAATCTTGGAATCCAGAAAAGCATCCAGGTCATGGAGCGGCAACTATGACTGTTAGCGAAATATATTCAGGGTCGGAAAAAATTCTTTAATAATATGGTTATTAAAATGCTTGGTATTTTGAAATATACTAAGCATTTTTTATTCCTTCAACTCTTTAATATCAAGAGCTCCATACTTGTCTAAATCTTCCACTATTTCTTTAAATACAATTTTTCTAAAATCTTCAACTTTTACCCATTTAAAGTCACTATGTTCATGAGAAATTTTCACGTCAGTATTTTGAGCTTTACATAAGTATACAATAATAACTACTTTTCCTAAAATTTTAGTATTATGATCTGTGGCATATAAAATTCTTTTTATTTCTATATCTAAATTAGTTTCTTCCTTTACTTCTCTTATTAAACATTCTTCTAGACTTTCATCAATTTCAAGTTTACCTCCGGTCATTTCCCATTTATCAGGAGCTACCTTTTGTTTTGGGTGACGTTTTAAAATAAGTATCTTGCTATTTTTCAATACCATTGCTTTCATTATTACTCTTATCATTATTTCCACTTCCTTCTTTTCTGTAGTATTATTATATTCTCAATTAGAACTCTTTACAAATATAGAATTCTAGTTTTTTATATGATATAATTTTAAAAATATACAAAAAGTATTTTAAATATAAATTTAGGAGGTATTAATTTAATGAAATATAGTATTGATGAAAGTGTTTTTGATTTAAATCCTGATATTAAGTTTGGAATTTTAATAGGTAAAGATATGAAAATTTCAAAAACTACAAAAGAAGATAAGGAAAGATTAGAAAAAGCTGAAAAAACATTGAGAGAAAATGTTGATAGAAAGCAAATTAGAGAATTAAGAAATGTTTCTCTCTACAGAAATGTTATGAAGGAAGCAGGAATTAATCCTAATAAATACCCTGCGTCAATAGAAGCAATGTTCAAAAGAATTATTAAAGGTGGCAATTTACCCAATATAAACAGTCTAGTTGATTTATGTAATGCTGTTTCTATAGAAAATACATTATCTCTAGGCGGTCATGATCTTGGTGACATTGATGATGATTTAGAGGTAAGATTTAGTAAAGAAGGAGATAAGTTTTTGCCCTTTGGCTCTAATGAATTTGAAAAAGTTGATGGAAAGGAACTGGTTTTTACAAGTGGAAATAAGGTTCAGACTAGAAAATGGGTCTGGAGACAAAGTGAATTAGGCAAAGTAACTCTTGATAGCAGTAATATTTTCTTTCAACTTGTAGGCTTTGGAAATGATTCTTCTCTTGAAAATGCTATGAACAATATTGAATGTTTAATTGAGGATAGATTTGGTGGATCCTACCAAAGGTATTTAGTTGATATTAATAATCCTAGTATATCCTTTGAAAAATAAATGAACTATATTTTCAAAAAAAATAAAAACTGCACTAGAATAGATGGTTTTGCCTATTAAGTGCAGTTTTAAGTTTTCTATTTAATTATAATCATAAAATCCTTTACCAGTTTTTCGTCCTAATAGATTACCCCTTACCATTTTTCTTAAAAGTGGATGTGCTCTGTATTTTGAATCACCAAATTCATCATATAAAACATCCATTATAG
>CAYMUD010000171.1:0-2432 GCA_964393495.1 uncultured Clostridia bacterium
CTAAGTACACTTGAGCCTTCTTGAGACCAAAGAGTTAACTGTGGAGATATCTCCGAATCCTGGTCAATTCTAGCTTCTATCATATTTGTACCAGGAATGTTTTGACCTTTTGGAAATTTATATATAAATAACTTTCCGTAGTTGTCATTGTCATTTCCTCCAGCCATCATTGCCGTCATGTTGTTTTTTCCAGTTGGAGAATATGGTACTGTAAGTAAAAATTCTACTTTTTCTCTATTTGGAAGTTTAAACATTACGTAGTTGGACTCAACAGTCTGCTCATTACCCATATATTTTTCTTGAGATATATCCCAGTAATCTTCTCTTCCGAAAAATACAGTTGTATTTGTCATATGATAAGTTCTATAGAGTTCACTTTGTATATCGAAAAATGTCTGAGAATATCTGGTGTGAAATTCTATACCAGCTGGCATTTCTTCATAAGCTTTAAGTAAGTCTGGGAATATTTTGTCGTAAGTTTTGATAATAGGGTCATCAGCATCAGCTATATAAAAATCTGTAGCACCGTTATATGCATCTATTACTACCTTAACTGAATTTCTTACATAGTTTAATGTGCTTCCTTCTAATGGTTGAGAATATGGATATTTTTCTGAAGTTGTAAATCCTTCAATAATCCAGTAAAGTTTACCATCGTCTTGATTTAGTATTAAGTATGGATTATCATCAAAATTTATAAATGGTGCTATCTTATTTACTCTTTCCATTACATTTCTATGAAGAACTATCCTACTCTCTGAATTTATATTGTTTGATATCAATATTTCATAACTTCTTTCTCTTAATGAAAATAGAAGTTTGTTAAGTCCAGATAATTCTATACCTGCTTCTCCTTCATAAATAACTTCTGCATTTTGGTTACCTAAAGGATAATCGAATTCTTTTTCGCCTGTTTTAACTATTACATATTCATTTGTTTTTTCACCAAAGTATATTTCTGGTCTTTCTATTTTTAAGTCTGTATCCGTAGTAGGAGGTATATCCCTAACCATAAGTACGGGTTGACCATCTGAGCTTACTTCATTTACTGGAGATAGTGCAAAACCATAACCGTGGGTGTATTTTAGATATTGATTTACCCAATTTTGTGCTTGGTCTGTTAACCTAGCTTGGTCTAGCTCTCTTCCTGATATAAAAGTTTGTCGGTATTCACCATTTATCATATATCTGTCTACATCTACGTCATTAAACAAATAGTATGGTCTAATGGCCTGAATTTGGTTGTAAGTTTGTTTTATAGGTCTGTAGTCGTTAATCCTTATGTTTTTAATGATTTCAGGATTATTCTTTATGTCATCACTATCTAGATTATAATTGACTGGAAATTCTATTTCTTCTATTTCGTTTAATTTAAATGCTTCCCTTGTTGCTTTTATATTGTTTTGTATATATTGTTCTTCTTTAGAGATTTGATCCGGTTGAACTATAAAATTCTCTACTATGCCACCTAGTATTCCACCTGCTATTGTTACCACTATTATTAATACTGGAAAAGCAAGTGCTAATTTAAGTTTTCCTTTTCTAGCTCCCATCAAAAATGCTATAGAGCCTATTAATGCTAAAATAGCTGACACTCTATAAATATTTAAATCTACTAAAATATCCGTGTATCCTGCTCCAAATACTGCTCCTCTAGATGAATAAAGTAGGTTGTAAGATCTCAACCATAAGGTAATACCTATTAGAATCATAAGTAAAAAACCAAATATAGATATTTGTTTTAGTACGTTTGCTACCATTTTTTTATCTATACCATCGAATTTAAGTTGTCCTTTTCTTCTCATATCTTCGAAATCAATTACTTTTTCATCTTCATTTTGTTTTTTTACCTGATTAGTACCCATTACTAAAATATTGTAAAGCACTGTAATCACTATAAATGCAAAGAGTAATGTTATTCCTATGTTTATGAGTGATGATATAACCGGTAGTTTGAATGTGTAAAATGATACATCGTTACCGAAAATAGGGTCTGCAAAGTTAAAACTTGTGGAATTTATGAATTTCAACAAGTCGAACCACAGATCAGATACAATTGATATTGTAAAGAAAAAACTAATGACTGCTGAACCTAGCTTGACTCCTAATCCAAAAGTTTTCTTTGTTTTTTCATCAGGTATTACACCTGTTTCATCATAATATTTATTTTTAAGTCTATTAACGAATAAGTAAAAACCTAAAAATACTATAATAAACAGTGGTACTCCTAAAAACAGTTGTGTTTTTATTTTTGTAAGAAATGTTCCTACATATCCTACTTCGCCAAACCACTGATAGTTAGCTAAAAAAGATATTACGCTACTAAAGGAACTTATTACAACTATAGCAATAAAAACTATTAAAGCTATAAATATATTTCCTTTCGTTTTGAACAAGTTCATATATGAAACCTCCTTAATAATAAACTACTT
>CAYMUD010000171.1:2532-3634 GCA_964393495.1 uncultured Clostridia bacterium
TCTTTGTCTTCTATATTTTTAAAAGAATCGTCTTTTTCTCCTACTATATCCATTAGACTTATATTATTATCTTCACTTCCAGTTTCATATTTTAAGTCCAGTGATTTAGGATTATATGCCTTACCTGCTTCCATAGCTTCCAGTACTTCTTCTTCTGTGCATCTTAAGTAATCAGCTATTTCAGCTGGAGTAGGGACTTTTTGGTCTTTTTGCATTAAGTAAACTTTAGATGAATTTACTTTTTTAGAAAGTTCTTGGATTCTTCTAGGAATTTTCATAGTCCAAGTTTTATCTCTAAAATACTTTTTAATCTCTCCCAATATTGTAGGGGTAGCAAAACTTGAAAATTCAAATCCTCTTTCTATATCAAACCTATCTATTGCATACAAAAGACCTATACATGCTATTTGGTATATATCGTCGTAATCTACACCTTTATTTGTATACTTTTTAGAAAGTATTTCTGCTATGTACATATATTCTTCAAATAATTTATCCCTTGTTTCTGTATCTCTCTTTTTAGAATATTCTAAAAAGAGTTCATAGTTTTTAATATTTTTATTTCTACTCATAACATACCTTTATAGATAATTATTTTTTGTTATAATTACTGTATTTTCTTTGATTTCAACCTTATCTGATAGACTTTTTACTATCATTATGCTCATGTTTTCTTCATCGAATTCTATTTTTTCCAAATTTGTATCAGTTATATTAATTTCAATTTTATTTTCTTTTAAAATGTATTTTATTTCTAAAGGTTTTTCTTTTTTTTCAAAGTTTTTTATTAGAAATATACATATTTCCGATATAAGCATCTTAATATCTTCCAGAGAATCTATGTTAAAGTTTATTTTAGAAGCTATGGAGGATGTAGTTAATCTAAGTGTACTGATGTATTCTGATTTTTTTGGTAGTGTAATTAGTATATTTTCCATTTTTTCACCTATTCAATTTCAAAGACTTTTGTTAAGCCTGTTATATTAAAAAGTTTATATATATTGGGCTTCAAATTCTTAATTATAATCTTATTGCCCTTTGCTCTTGTCTTTTTAAGAAGACCTATAAGTACTCCTAGCCCTGTACTGTCCATGTATTCTAT
>CAYMUD010000172.1:0-3629 GCA_964393495.1 uncultured Clostridia bacterium
TTAAAATATCATATACTTTTTTAAATGCTTCGTCAATCTTTTCAGGCTTTTTACCACCGGCTTGAGCAAAATCAGGACGACCTCCGCCTCCGCCTCCGGTAACTTTAGCAGCTTCTTTTACAATATCTCCAGCCTTTATTCCTTTTTTAATATTATCTTTTGTAACTCCAGCAACAAATATTACCTTGTCTCCGTTTTGAGCTGCAAGTAAAATTACAGCGCTATCTTCTTTATCTTTTATTCTATCGGTAATATCTCTAAGAGTATCCTTATCTGTATCTTTAAACTTAATGGTAAATAGTTTAGTATCCTTTATTTCTTTATAATCTCTAAGGTACTCAGAGAAATTATCTTTAATCATTTCATTTTTCAATTTTTCAATTTCTTTTTCTTTTTCTTTTAATTCTTCATTTAAAGATTTTATTCTTTCTAATATATTGTCTTCTTTAGTCTTTAATTCAGAACCAACTTCCAGTAAATACTGTTCTTTTTGATTAAGATATTCTAAAGCCTTATCTGAGGTATATGCTTCTATTCTTCTTACTCCTGAGGCAACACTTGATTCTCCTACTATTTTAAAAAGTCCAATTTTAGAAGTATTGTCTACATGGGTACCTCCACATAATTCTCTGCTAAAATTATCAACTTCTATGACTCTAACTTCATCGGAGTATTTAGAATCAAATAGGGCTACTATGTTTTGTTTTTTAGCTTTTTCTAGGGACATATAAGTTTCAGTAACTTTTTTACTGGTAAATATTACTTCATTAACTCTTTTTTCTATATTTTTAAGTGCATTGTCACTTATAGCACTAAAATGTGTAAAATCAAACCTAAGTCTTTTATCATCTACATATGATCCATTTTGATTAACATGGTCTCCTAGTTCTTCTCTTAAAATTTTGTGAAGTATATGAGTAGATGTATGATTTGCTTCAGTTCTTCTTCTAAGTTTTTCATTTATCTTAAGATTAACTTCATCATTAATATTTATTTGACCTTTAATCTTATCTAATAGATGTAAAATGACTTCGCTTTTTTTAATAGTGTCTATAACATCAGCTTTAGCATCTTTAAGTTCTAATGTTCCTTTGTCTCCTATTTGACCTCCGCCTTCAGGGTAAAACACCGTCTCTGGAGTAATAAGATATCCTTTTGATGTCAGAGTATCAACAGGCTGTCCTTTTTCGTTAAACAAGGCTTTAACCTTTGTAGTTATTGAGTATTCATGGTATCCTCTGAAATCCGTATTTGGAATTTCTTTAACTATGATTTTAGATGAATCCAAAGTTGAACTTTTTGCAGTACTTCTTGCTTTTCGTGCTTCTTCTCTTTGAATTTTCATAAATTTATCAAATTCATCTTTATTAGTTTTTAGATTTTTTTCTTGAAGAATTTCTTCTGTTAATTCATAAGGAAAACCGTAAGTATCATATAGCTTAAATGTTATTTCTCCAGATATATTGTCTTCCCCATGCTTTTCTGCTTTATCTATATATTCATTTAATATGTTAAGTCCTTGATTTATAGTCTGTTGAAATTTTTCTTCTTCGATTTCAACAGTTTTACCAATATTATCTTTGCTTTCTTTTAGTTCGGGATAAGGTTCTTGCCAAAGTTTAACTACTAATTTGGACAAATGCACTAATTTATTGCCTTTTATTCCCAAAAGTTTACAGTGTCTTGATGCTCTTCTTAAGAGTCTTCTAAGAACATAACCTCTTCCTTCATTTGAAGGCATTACACCATCAGCTATTAAAAATGTAACGGCTCTAATATGATCACTTATTATTCTAAAAGATATATCTAAATCCTTGTCTAGGTTATATTTGCTCTTACTTAAAGTTTCTAATTCCTTTATTAGTGAAAAGAAAGGTTCTACTTCAAATACATTTTCCTTTCCTTGAAGTACTACTGCCATTCTTTCTAATCCCAGACCAGTATCTATATTGGGATTTGGTAGAGGTGAATAGTTTCCTTTTTTGTCCTTGTCGTACTGAGTAAATACAAGGTTCCACACTTCTACAAATCTATCGCAATCGCATCCAGGCATACAGTTATCCAAAGCACAGCCGTACTTTTCTCCTCTGTCGTAGTATATTTCAGAACAAGGTCCACTAGGTCCTACTTCTAGTTCCCAGAAGTTGTCTTCTTTTCCTAATTTCACTATTTTTTCTTCAGGTACTTTAATATCTTCCGCCCATATTTTATATGCTTCATCATCTTCATGGTATACGGATACCCATAGCTTTTCTTTGTCTATTTCCATAACCTTTGTCATAAATTCCCAACTCCAGGCTATAGCTTCTTTTTTAAAGTAATCTCCAAAAGAAAAATTACCAAGCATTTCGAAAAATGTACAGTGTCTTGAAGTAATACCAACATTATCTATGTCGCCGGTTCTAAGACATTTTTGACAGGTTACTACTCTTGAACTCGGTGGTGTCTCACTACCTGTAAAATATTTCTTTAGTGGTGCCATGCCTGCATTTATAAGAAGTAGGCTATCGTCGTTTTTTGGTGTTAGTGGAAAACTATGCAAATGTAAGTGATTCTTTTCTTTAAAAAAATCTATATATTTATTTCTAATTGAACTAACAGAATAATCTTTCATTGTTTCCTCCCGTAAATATTTAAACTCGCCTTATATAAGACGAGCATTACTAAAATTATAAATAAAGGATATGCATTTGTCAATACATTGTAAATACTACTTATCTATTATTCCTCCGCCTATTAGATATTCGTCTTTATAAAAAACTAGAGACTGGCCTAGAGTTATTGCTCTTACAGGATTTTTGAATTTGATTTTGAGACTGTCTCCTTCTTTATTAATAGTAATTTTTTCTTCTTTGTGAGAATATCTTACCTTTGCATTAAATTCTTCTTTTTCTATATCTACATCTGAGTTCAATATATTATAGTCTCTTAAAATACAGTGGCTACTGTATAAATCTTCTTTTAGTCCTAATCTTATATTTTTATTCTCGTAGTTTATATCTATTATATAATAAGGCTCACCTAAAGCTATTCCCAGGCCTTTACGTTGACCTACGGTATAGTTTTGTATTCCTTTATGTTTTCCTAATATATTTTCTTTTTTGTCTATGAAATTTCCTTCTAAATTACTGTCTATGTATTCTTTTAAAAATTCTTGGTAGTTATCGTCTTTTATAAAGCATATATCTTGACTTTCATCTTTAGAGTGAAAATCTATACCACTTTTTGATGCTATTTCTCTTGCTTCATCTTTGTTGTCTAATTCTCCTATGGGAAGTAGAATATTTTCTAAATTTTTAGAATTTATATTATATAAATAATAACTTTGGTCTTTATTTTCGTTAATTGATTTTTTGACGTAGTATTTATCCCCTTCTTTTACTATTCTACCATACTGGCCTGTTGCTATTTTATTTATGCCCAGCTTATTTGCGGATTTTAAAAATTCATTGTATTTTATTTCTTTGTTGCATTTAACACAAGGGTTGGGGGTTTTCCCTTTTCTATAGTTATCTACAAAATCTTTAATTACAGAATTTTCAAATTTATCTATATAGTCTAAAACATGAAATTTTATTCCCATTTTTTCGCAAATTTTTTTAGCATCATTTACAGTACTTTGAGTTTTA
>CAYMUD010000173.1:0-3591 GCA_964393495.1 uncultured Clostridia bacterium
TTATTCCTTGGAATATAATAGCAACAATAACTCCAGATAGAGTTCCAATAATCATAGCAGGTACTGCAGGAAATCTAAATATATTAAGTGTAAAGAGTATAATCATTGGTAGTATTACAATTGGATTCAGATTAAAATTAGCAGAAAGAGTTCCTTGTATGAGTTCTATATCTGCTGTATTACCTGTACCGTTTGCATATCTAAATCCTATAAATGTGTAAATAATGAGTGCTAATAAATATGAAGGGATAGTAGTATAAGTCATAGCTCTAATATGATTGTATAAATTTGCTCCAGCAGATACTGCTGCAAGGTTAGTTGTATCTGATATAGGTGACATTTTATCTCCAAAGAAGGCACCGGATACTACCATACCAGCTATTATTGGTGCAGGTATACCTAAACCTACGCCCATGCCCATAAGAGCAATTCCAATAGTTCCTGCTGTACCCCAAGAAGTACCAGTTGATAGTGAAGTTAAACTGCAGAGTATTAAACCAATTGGTAAAAATAATCCAGGAGTAAGGATGTTAAGACCATAGTAGATTAGAGCGGGTACAGTACCAGCTGATATCCAAGAACCAATAATTGTACCTATTAAAATAAAAATCAACAATGCAGTCATTGCTCTGCTTATACTCTTTTCCATACCTTTAACAAGTTCATCAAAGCTATATCCATATTTTAAAGATATTAAACAGGTAATACATAATCCTAATATTAATAAAACATGTATATCAACTTTTAATAAAAAAATACCTGATATTAATATTCCAACAATGCTTAAAAAAACCAGTAGAGATACTATAAAAGATGGATCATTTTTTTTATTAGTATTCATAATATTTTCCTCCTCTAAATAGATTTATACTAAAAAAGTTTTTTGTATTTTCTTTCTATATACTTTGACATTACTTTAATTGGATCAAAGCCTAACATTTCTATGTTGTCCTCTGAAAAATTTGATGTTGCATTAACATCAATTATATAAAATTTCTTACTATTTGTTTCTATAATATCTAGGCTTCCCATATCAATATTTAAATATTTCAATGCTTCTTTAGATGCTTTTAGTATTGCTTGAGGACAATCATGATAATCTTCATATATAGAGCCTGAATGGTAGCCGGATAAGTTTCCTTTACCTATGTATCTTTTTAAAACAGTCATAATATTTTCACCTACTATTTCTACCCGGGTAGTATAGTTTTTATCAGGATGTATATATTCTTGAATTATAAAAGGTACCTCTGGGACTTTTTTTAAAGCTGCCTCTAATTGTTCTTGGTTATTTAAAATGAAAGTATATTTAGATCTTCCGCCGCAGTCTGGTTTTAATACACAAGGATAGGATATATCGTAGTTATTTATATTTATATCTCCTTGATAATATGAATATATTTTTGGTACTGACAAACTATTCTTGCTTAAAACAAATGAAGTTGATACCTTACTACAATCATATTGATAAGATCTGTAAGAATTAATCATAGGAATATTGCTATCATCTATAACTCTTAGTATAGACATAGCTAACTTAAAAGATTTTTTATATCCTCTAAAGGTTGAACTTGGAAAGATTCTATTAACAATAAGATTATGTTTTAAAATAGAATCCAAATCAACAGCATCTTTCTCTAAATTGATTAGTTCAGTTTTTATTCCGGATTTATTTAAATAACTAGCTAATTCTTCGTTTGACCATTCAACGGATTCGTATAATATTCCTATTGACATTTTTTACTCCTGTTAATTATTATATTTGTTTTTAATTTAAAGAGATTCAAAGTTTATTTATAATCCAGATAGTATTTGTTAATCAGGTAGTGAAGCTTTTAAATAAGGTTTTGTTACTGATTCTTCTGAATCAAGCATTTCTTCAGGTGTTCCAGTAAATAGTATTTTACCACCTGAATAACCTCCTCCGGGACCTAATTCTATAATATAGTCTGAATTCTTTATGATATCTAGGTTGTGTTCAATTATAAAAAGGCTATTTCCACTTTCGACTAGTTCGTCAAAAAGAATTATTAGTTTCTTTACATCTTTTATGTGGAGACCATCTGTAGGTTCATCAATAATAAAGATACTTCCTTTTTTATTTAAGTTGCTGGCAAGTTTTACCCTTTGCATTTCTCCTCCAGACAAAGTCGACATAGATTGGTTTAAACGTATATAACCAAGTCCAGTTCTTTGAAGAGATATTAGTTTATTGACAAATTTTTCTTTTTGGAAAAAATCAACTGCTTCATCTACAGTCATATCCATAATTTCTGAGATGCTTTTTTCTTTATATAAATATTTAAGAACTTTTTTTGAATATCTTTTTCCGCCGCATGTATCGCATATGGTTTCTATTGAATCCATAAATCCCATGTCTGAAACTATGGTACCTTTTCCATTACAGGCAGGACAAGCTCCTTTAGAATTAAAGCTAAAAAGCTTTTTGCTGACTTTATTTTCATCGGCAAAGATTTCTCTTATCTTATCTAGTATTTTTAAATAGGTGGCAGGTGTAGATCTGGAATTACTTCCGATGTTTTTTTGATGTATTGGTATAATATGTTTGTCTTGTTTTTTTTCAAAGACCTCCATAAGAGTACTTTTACCTGAGCCTGCAACTCCCGATATAGTAGTAAGTACATTTTTGGGAAAGTCTACTGTAATATTTTTAAGGTTATGAAGATTTGCATTTTCGATTTTTATCCAATCCTTAGATGTTCTTTTATTCTTTTTAATTCTTGTTTTTTCTCTTAAAAGTTTTCCGGTAAGATTATCTGATGTGTAAAGATTTTTGTAAGTACCTTCAAACATTATTTTACCACCTTTTGAACCTCCTGAAGGTCCAAGATCTACTATATGGTCTGCAATCTTTATTATTTCCCTATTATGTTCAACAATAAGAACTGTGTTTCCTTTGTCTCGTAGCATTTTTAATGAATCCGTGAGTAAATTGATATCATGGGGATGAAGTCCAGCACTTGGTTCGTCAAGAACGTAAACCATATCTGCAAGAGCAGAATTTATGTATTTTGCTATTCTCATTCTCTGAGCTTCTCCTCCTGACAATGTTCCTATTCCACGGTCAAGACTTATATAAGCAAGGCCTATTTTTTTCATAGCTTGAAGCCTTTTTAAAAGTTCATCTTTAAGATCGTTGACTAAAGGATGTTCTATACTAGAAATAAAATCAACTGCATCTGGTATTGACATAGAGGATGAATCTGAAATATTTTTCCCCTCTATTTTACAGGATCTTATTTTTTTATTGTACCTTGTACCTTTACATTCAGGACATTTTATAGTTGTGACCATTTTATCAAGTATTTTTTTATGTCTTTTACCTTCTTTTTGATTGATTATACTTCTGTACATTCGTGGATATATACCCTCGTATTTAGCTGTTTTAGGCCAGTTGGAGGGAGGATTCTTTAATTTTATTTGAGGAGAGTATAAAAAGAGTTCTAATTCTTCTTGAGTATAATCCTTTATTTTTTTATTTAAATCAAAGAGACCGCTGTAGGCGTACCTTTTCCATCTCCAAGCTCCAGTTGTAAATGCTGGAAAATTAATAACCCCTTCATCATTTAG
>CAYMUD010000174.1:0-3577 GCA_964393495.1 uncultured Clostridia bacterium
AAATTTAAATTATCTCTTAGAGAATTGTGGAGATCTTCTTGCTTTTTTAAGACCGTATTTCTTTCTTTCTGTCATTCTTGGATCTCTTGTTAAGAATCCAGCTTTTTTAAGTATAGGTCTTAAATCATTGTCTGCTTCAAGTAAAGCTCTAGATATTCCGTGTCTAACTGCTCCTGCCTGTCCTGTATATCCTCCACCTTTTACTGTACAAACTACATCATATTTATCTATTGAATCAGTAATCATAAGTGGCTCTCTTACTATAACCTTCAATGTGTCATAGTTAAAATATTCATCTATGTCTCTATCATTTATCTTAATCTTTCCGTTACCAGGCACTAAAAATACTCTAGCAATAGATTTTTTTCTTCTTCCCGTTCCGTAATATTGTGTTTTCATAATAACCTATATCCTCCTTCCTGAATTAAAGTTCGTATACTTCAGGTACTTGTGCTTGCTGCTCATGCTCGCTACCTGAATAAACTCTTAGTTTTTTTATCATCTTTTTTCCTAATTTGTTTTTAGGAAGCATCCCTTTTACAGCTAAATAAACAGCTCTATCTGGGGTTTTATCAAGAAAGTCTTTATATGTTATTTCTTTAAGACCACCTGGATATCCAGTATGATATTTATGTGTTTTTTGGTCTAATTTATTTCCTGTTAATACAATTTTTGAACAGTTTATTATTATCACATTATCTCCAGTATCTATATGTGGAGTATATGTTGGCTTATGTTTACCTCTTAATAAAGTTGCCACTTCTGTAGCTAATCTACCCAAAGTTTTTCCTTCAGCGTCTATTAGGTACCATTTTCTTTCAACTTCACTAGGCTTAGCCATGTAAGTTTTCATAGCTTGTCCTCCTTAACTAATTATTATTATTTATAATTTTCATATTTTAGTCATTATTATAATATGCTATAAATCCGGGGCTTGTGGATTCATTTACATACACTAAAACATTTTATAACACTGATATTCTTATGTCAAGCATTATTGTTGTTTTATTTCATTTCTTTTCTTTTAAAAGTTCATTTATGTTATGTTCATAATATACTTTTTTTAGAAACAATCCTTCTGCTTTAGCTGTTTTTCCAGCTGACTTTCTATTTCTTTTTTCTATAATATCTATTAATTTTTTTTCTTCTATCTTTCCTCTTCCTACGTCAATCAGTGTTCCTACCATTATTCTAACCATATTATATAAAAATCCATTTCCTGTTATACTTAATTTTATAAGATTATTATTTTCATTCATTTTAATATTATGGATTTTTCTAACTGTACTTTTAACTGAACTTCCTGATGACATAAAGGCTTTGAAATCATGTTCTCCTTTGAAATACTCCTTAGCTCTATTCATTTTTTCAAGATTTAATTTAAAAGGTATAAAGTATGTAGTATCCTTTATGAAAGGATCTATGATTCTATTGTTATATATTCTGTATTCATAAGTTTTTCCTAAAGAATTATATCTTGAATGAAAACACATAGGAACTTCTTTAGAGTCTACAACTCTTATATCTCTAGGAAGTCTAGAGTTTAGAGCATATAATATTTTGTTTTCTGGAATACTATGGTTCAAAATGAAATTAGCTGTTTGTCCTAGTGCATGAACGCCTGCATCGGTTCTTCCTGATCCTATTAAATATATCTTTTGATCAAAAATTTTCTTCGCCGCTTTTTCAATTTCTCCCTGTATGGTTTTTTCTCCGATTTGTTTTTGCCATCCGTGATAATCTTTGCCTAAATATTTAACTATAATTTTTATATTTCTTTCTTGCATATTATCACCAGTAAAGTCGAGTATATATTATTAGGCCTAAGTAAACAACAGTAAAAAATCCTGCGTAAATATCATTTTTAGTTATTCCCAACTGTCTCATTCTAGTGCGGTTTTCTCCACCTCTATAACATCTAGCTTCCATTGCCATAGCTAAATCATCAGCTCTTCTAAATGCACTTACGAATAAAGGAACTAATAATGGAACCAAGCTCTTAGCTCTTTTTAAAATATTTCCACTTTCAAAATCTGCACCTCTTGCTTTTTGTGCTTTCATTATCTTTTCGGTTTCTTCCATAAGTGTTGGAATAAATCTTAATGCTATAGTCATCATCATTGCTAATTCATGGGCTGGTAAACCTATTTTTTTATATGGATTTAATAAACTTTCAATACCGTCTGTAAGTAATATAGGTGAAGTAGTTAATGTTAGCATTGATGTACCCATTATCAACAGAATTAACCTTAATCCCATAAACCCTGCCTGCCTCAGACCTTCTTTAGTAATATCTAAAGGACCTATAGTATAAATTATCTCCCCAGAAGTCATAAAAACATTAATTATAAAAGTTATTATTATTATTATCAATATAGGTTTCAATCCTTTAATTACCATTAAAATAGGAACCTTTGATAATATTATTATAGTACTTAAGAATAAAACCACAAATAAATAAGCTGCAAAATTACTTACTATAAATAAAGATATAATAAATATAAAGGTTATAATTATTTTTACTCTAGGATCTAAGTTATGTATATAGGATTCAATTGGATAATGTTGTCCTATTGTTATATTTTTAAACATTTGAATTACCCCTGATGACTCTCAATATTTCACTTTTTGCATCTTGAATATTAAATATATTTGTATCTACCTTTAATCCATTATATTTTAGTTCTTTCATTATATCAACAATCTGGGGGACTCCAAGACCAATCTTTTTTAGTTCTTCTGATTGAGAATATACTTCTCTAGGCGTTCCTTCCATATGAAGCTTCCCTTTATTTAAAACATAAATATAATTTACCAACCTAGCTATGTCCTCCATACTGTGAGAAACTAATATTACTGTTATTTTGCTTTTTTTATGTAGCTTTTCTATTTGACTTAAGATTTCATTTCTACCATAAGGATCTAAGCCAGCAGTTGGTTCATCTAGAATTAAATACTTAGGTTTCATAGCTAACACCCCGGCTATTGCAGCTCTTCTTTTTTGTCCACCACTTAAATCGAAAGGGGATCTATCCTTTATCTCTTCGTAATCAAATCCAACCAGATCTAATGCATATTTAACTCTTTCTTTTATTTCTTTATCATTTAGTTCAAGATTTTTAGGCCCATAAGCTACATCTTCATAAACAGTTTCTTCAAATAATTGATATTCAGGATATTGAAAAACTAATCCCACAGTCTGTCTTATTAATTTTAATTTTGTTTTTTTATCCTTTAAACTTTTTCCTTCTATTACCACATCACCTTCATCAGGCTTCATAAGTCCGTTAAAATGCTGAATAAGTGTTGATTTCCCTGAGCCAGTATGACCTATTATACCCACAAATTCGCCTTTTTTTATTTCCATATTTATGTTGTCAAGTGCTTTTGTTTCGAACTGTGTACCTTCACTGTATTTAAAAGTAAGATTTTCTATTTTTATTGACATAATTGGTTCACCAACTCTTCTATATGAATTATATTATCTGTCAAATTTATTCCTTCTTTTCTTAACTCCTCAGCTAATTCTGTAACTTGAGGTACATCTAATCCATATTTTTTAATTTTATCCACTTTA
>CAYMUD010000175.1:0-3496 GCA_964393495.1 uncultured Clostridia bacterium
AAAGATTGGGAAAATTGGAAAATACCTATGGCAGTTGACAATATATATCATGATGAGAATATAAATCTTACACAACCAAGGCCGGGTCATGCAGATTTACCTGGAGTAATAAAATATAGACAGGAAGATATTAGAAACATACTAGAAAGAGCTAGCGCACGTGAAACAGCATCAAGAACAGCTATTGGAGTATTTTGCAAACAATTACTAAGAGAATTTAATATAGAGATACATAGCAGAGTTGTAAATATAGGTGGAATAAAAGATGTTGATATAACTGAAAAAGGAACAAATTTCTGGGACGAAATTGAAGCATCTGAATTACGTGTTTACGACAAAGATATAGAAAGCAAAATAAAAGAATCTATTGACAATGCTAAAAAAGAAGGAGATACATTAGGCGGAGTTGTGGAAATATCCATTTCAAATATTCCCATAGGCTTGGGAAGTCATACTTTTTACGATAAAAAAATAGATGGAATAATTGCACAACATTTCATGTCATTACAAGCCGTTAAAGGGATAGAAATAGGAGATGGCTTTAAATGTGCAGACAACAAAGGTTCGAAAGTCCACGATGAAATTTATTATGAAAATAAATATTATAGAAGAACAAATCATGCAGGAGGAATAGAAGGAGGCATAACAAATGGTGAAGAACTATTGGTAAAAGCAGCGATAAAACCAATTCCTACACTAATGAAGCCTTTAAATACTGTAGATATAAAAACGAAGGAAAAGAAAGAAGCAAGCAAGGAAAGGTCTGATGTATGCGCTGTCCCTGCAGCTGGTGTAATTCTTGAAAATATAGCGGCTTGGGTAATAACAGATGAATTCTTAAAAAAATTTGGTGGAGATTCTTTAGAAGAAATAAAAGATAATTATAATAAATACATATCTTATATAGAAAGACTATAAAAGGAGTTTAAATGGAAATAAATAAGTTAAATGGTTCTTTAAATGGAGAAATAAGAGTGCCTGGTGATAAATCTATATCTCATAGAAGCGTTATATTAGCTTCAATCTCTGAAGGTAAAACACAAGTAAAGAATTTTTTGATGGGTGAAGATTGTTTAGATACTATAAAGTGTTTTAGAAAACTAGGCGTAAAAATAGAAATTAAAGAAAGGGAAGTCCTTATTCATGGTGTAGGAATTAATGGACTTAAAAAGCCAGACGGACCTTTATATGCTGGGAATTCTGGTACTACTATAAGATTATTAACCGGATTACTCTCAGGACAAAGTTTTGAAACTACTATTTTAGGTGATGACTCACTTTCAAAACGTCCTATGGAAAGAATCACAAAACCACTTTCTTTAATGGGCGCAGATTTAAATTGTAATGAAAATAAATATCCACCCATAGTTATTAAACCAGTTGATAAACTAAATGGCATAAAATATAAACAATCAAAAGCAAGTGCTCAAGTAAAATCTTCAATTATGTTAGCTGGACTGTATACTGATGATGATATTTTAATTAATCAACCTGAAATTTCAAGAGATCATACTGAAAGAATGATGAAGTATTTTGGTGTAGATATAAAAGTTGATGGCAAAAAAATATATATGAATGGTAAAAAAGAAAAACTAAAAAGTAGAAATATATTTGTTCCAGGAGATATATCTTCAGCAGCTTTTTATATTATTGCTGCTTTAATAATTAAAGATTCTCATATAGTTATTAAAGATGTTGGAATTAATCCTACTAGAACTGGCATAATAGATGTAATGTTAGAAATGGGAGCAAATATAAAGGTCTCAAATAAAAGAGTAGTAAATGAGGAAGAACTGGGAGACATAGAAGTAAAACATTCTAAATTAAAATCAGTAGAAATTGGTGGAGATATTATTCCACGAATCATAGATGAAATACCTATAATAGCTTTAGCAGCAAATTTTGCAAAAGGTAAAACTATAATAAAAGATGCTGAAGAACTAAAAGTAAAAGAAAGCAATAGAATAGATACAGTTTGTTATGAACTAAATAAAATGGGAATGGATATTACGCCAACTGAAGATGGTATGATTATCAATGGTGGAAAAAAACTTAAAGGAGCGAAAGTTGATAGCAAAGGAGACCACAGGATAGCAATGATGTTGGCTGTGGCAGGATTTATATCTGAAGGAAAAACATATATATCTAATTTTAATTCAGTTAATGTATCAAATCCTAATTTTATAAAAATATTTAATAGTATATGCCATATATGAGTTGAAAAAAATTGAATTTTTATATATAATTTGAGTGTTAAAAAAAAGAGGAGGATTATGATGAAAAATAAATTACCAATAGCATTATCAAATAGACACGTACATTTAAGTCAAGAAGATATTGAAAAACTTTTTGGAAAAGGTTATGAATTGACTCCAATTAAAGACTTATCTCAACCAGGTCAGTTTGCATGTGAGGAAAAGGTTGATTTAGTTGGACCAAAGAGAACAATCCAAGGTGTAAGAGTTTTAGGTCCGGCAAGAAGTCAATCACAAGTAGAAGTATCATTAAGTGACGGATTTACATTGGGAGTAAAAGTGCCGGTAAAAGGTTCAGGAAGTTTAGAAGGAACTCCAAATATTACTCTAAAAGGACCTAAAGGTCAAGTAGAATTAGATCAAGGCCTTATAGCAGCAGCCAGACATATTCATATGAGTGTTGATGATGCTGAAGAATTCGGAGTAGAAGATAAACAAATAGTAAAAATAAAAACATATGGACCAAGAAGCTTAATATTTGAAAATGTCCTTGTTAGAGTAAGAGAAGACTTTGCTTTAGAAATGCATGTTGATGTAGAAGAAGGAAATGCAGCAGGATTAAAAAACTGTGAAGAAGTAGAAATAATAAGGTAGTGAAAATAATGGATAATTTATCAAAATATATTGACCATACAATATTAAAACCTGAAGCAACAAAAGAAGATATAAAAAGAATTTGTGAAGAAGCTAAAGAATATAACTTCAAAGCTGTATGTATTAATCCTATATACGTAAAATATGCTTCTGAAATCCTTAAGAATACAGAGGTTTTAGTAGCAACAGTTATTGGATTTCCTTTAGGAAATAACCTTTCTAAAGTAAAAGCTTTTGAAACTGAACTTGCTCTTGAAAATGGTGCTGATGAAATTGACATGGTGATCAATATCGCAGCTATAAAAAATAAAGAATACCTATTAGTAAAAAATGATATTGAGTCTGTAGTAAAAGCTTCAAAAGAAAAAGTAGTAAAAGTTATAATAGAAACTTGTTTACTTACAAAAGAAGAAATTGTTAAAGCCTCAGAAATCATTTTAGAAGCAGGAGCGGACTTTGTTAAAACCTCCACTGGTTTTAGTACAGGAGGAGCAGAAGTAGAAGACGTTGAGTTGATTAAATCAGTCGTAAAAAACAAAGCAAAAATAAAAGCTTCTGGCGGAATTAGAAATAAAGAAAAAGCATTGAAAATGATAGAAGCTGGAGCCGATAGAATAGGAGCTAGTTCATCAATTAATATTGTTAAA
>CAYMUD010000176.1:0-3493 GCA_964393495.1 uncultured Clostridia bacterium
TGCGCACAAACACCTGCACAGGATGTAGATGAGCCAGAAGTTCCTGAAGATGAATCAGCACAAGATATTGAAGGGGAATCGGAGCAAGAACAAGAAGAACCTGCCGAAGAGATTGAAAAAGCAGTAAAGAAGTACCCGGAGTTTATAATTGAAAATACAGAAGAACAAGTGACTTATTTTGACACAAGAGGAGAAGAAATAACAGTATCCAAGAATCCTGAAAAAACAGTAGTGCTTATCAATTCACTTCTTGATTTATGGTACCTTTCTGGAGGAGAAGCTGTAGCTAGATGCAGTGGAACTACAAACGTACCGGATGCAGCAGAAAATATTGAAATTATAGGTAAATTTTATTCTGTAAGTTTGGAAAAACTTATAGCTTTAGAACCGGATTTGGTTGTTGTATCTTCTACTGTTAGCTCTCAAATGGAAATGGAAGATGTATTAGCTGAAAATGGAATTGAATTTGCACCTGTAGATGCAAGTACAAGTCCTTATACAAACTTTGATAAAAATGTATATCTCTTTAGTCAAATTTTAGGAACTAATGAAATATATGAAACAGATGTAAAAGAGATTACAGGTGAAGTAGATGAAATAATTGCTAAAACAGAAGAATTAGAAAAAACTCCTTCAGCAGTAGTATTGTTTTCATCATCCAAATACGTAAAATGCGAATTACCAACGTCACTTACAGGAGAAATGCTTGATTATCTTGGAGTTGAAAATATAGTAGCAGATGCTCAAATTGAAGGATCCACAAAGGTAGATTTTTCTCTGGAAAGACTTATAGAAAGAGATCCGGACTATATATTTGTTACTACCATGGGAGACGTAGAAGAATGCAAAGCAAGGGTAGAACAAGATATAAAATCAAATGAAGCATGGAATTCACTGACAGCAGTAAAAGAAGATAGAGTATACTACCTTCCTAAAGATCTTTACTTATACAAGCCAAATGCAAGATATCCAGAAGCATTCAAAGGATTAGCAGAAATAGTATACCCAGAGGTGTTTAATAATTGAGCACAGTAGAATCTCTTGAAGCCCTTAAAAAAAAGCATTCATACAAGATTACAGTGATAATAATATTTGGTCTTGCAGCAATTGCAGCTTTTCTAATTAGTTCTAGCATAGGAGCATTAAAGATATCCATTGCTGATGTTTTAAGAGCTATTTTTATAGAAAAAGAGGGATTAAATAGAAATATAATATGGAAAATTAGAGTTCCCCGGACCTTAGTAGCAGGAGCTGTAGGCATATGTCTTTCTCTATCAGGAGGAATTTTGCAGGGGGTTATGCGTAACCCTTTGGCATCTCCAAATATAATAGGAGTTTCTTCCGGGGCAGGATTGGCAGCTACTATAACTCTTGTGCTTCTACCCTCTTATGATTACTTACTAACTCCTGCGGCATTTATAGGAGCCTTTTCTACTACATTAATTATATATTTTCTCTCCTGGAAAGACGGTATTAAGCCTCTACGGATGGTTTTGTCAGGTATTGCCATATCGTCATTTATAGGTGCGATTATAAATACAATACTTATATTTTTTCCGGACAGAGTCCAGAATACTTTAGGTTTTACAGTAGGAAGCCTTGCAGCAAGAACCTGGAGTCACTTTAACTTACTATGGCCTTATGCATTAATAGGTTTTATTTTTACTATGATTATGTCAAGAAAACTTAACATACTTATGCTTGGAGATGAAATAGCTAGAAGCTTAGGCTTAAAAATTGAAAGAACTAGAATGATACTAATAATATGTGCTTCACTTCTAGCGGCAAGTGCAGTAAGTATAGTAGGAATGCTTGGATTTGTAGGACTAATAGTTCCCCATATAGCTAGAATTATAATTGGTTCCGACTACAGATACCTTTTTCCTGCCAGTGCACTGCTGGGAGCATCTATTATAATGATATGCGATACTATAGCTAGGACAATTGTAGAACCAATTGAACTTCCTGTAGGAATAATTATGGCAGGTATTGGAGCACCATTCTTTTTGTATCTTTTAAGAGGAGGATTTAAAAAAAATGCTAAAAATAAATAAACTTTCTATGGGATATGAAGGAAAAAGAATTCTCGATAACATATCCTTTGAAATAGAAAAGAATAAAATAACAACTATTATAGGACCTAACGGATGTGGTAAATCCACAATACTTAAAGCTCTTTCTAGGTCTAAAAAACCTGAACTTGGGGAAATACTTCTTGAATCAAAAAACATTTATAAAGTCAATGAGAAAACTCTTGCTAAAATAATGTCGATTTTGCCGCAAAGCCCAAAAGTTCCTGATGACTTTTCTGCTAGAGATCTTGTAGGATACGGCAGGTATCCATATATGAATTGGATGGGAAGGCTTACGAAAAAAGACTATAAAATAATCGATTGGGCTATAAGAGAAACTAAAATCGAATCTCTACAGCATAGGCAAGTTTCAACTTTATCTGGAGGAGAAAGACAGAGGGCTTGGATAGCAATGGCTTTAGCTCAGCAGCCAAAACTTCTTCTTTTGGATGAACCGACTACATATTTAGACATATGTCATCAATTCGAAGTGTTGGAACTTGTAGATAGGTTAAATAAAGAAATGGATATGACAGTTGTTATGGTGCTTCACGATTTAAACCAGGCTGCCAGATATTCAGATAAAATAATTGTAGTAAAAGATGAAAAAATATATAAAGAAGGAAGACCTGAAGAAATAATAAATGAAGAACTCCTTGAAGAAGTATTCAATATTAAGGTTAAAATCTTTAATGACGAAGATAACAAATGTCCATACTTTCTTCCTATTAAAAATAAAGAAGGAGGTATTAGCAATAATGAAAAAAAGTCATTTGAAAAATGTTCTTAAATATAAAATAACAAAAGAAGTAGAATCTATAGTAAAAGAAGCTTTAGAATCAGAAGATAAAATAATTATAAAAGATACATTGAAAGAAATAAGAAAAAGAAAAAAACTTACAGAGAAAAGAGAAAAAATAGATTGGTATCCTAAAATAGACATGAACAAATGCAGTAAGTGTAATGAATGTCTAGAATTTTGTCCTAGAGGTGTTTATAAAAATAAAAAAGGACATGTAGAAGTAGAGAATCCTTTCAGGTGTGTGATTATGTGTAGTAAATGTGCTGTAATATGTCCTGAAGGAGCAATTAGTTTTCCAGAGAATAAAAATGATTATAAGAAGTATATATACTATGACTAAAGAAAAAAATATGATAGAAGTATTAAATATAAATAAATCATTCAATGAAAAAAAAGCAGTAGATAATTTAAGTTTTAGAATAGAACAGGGTAGGACATTTGGACTTCTAGGACCTAATGGAGCCGGAAAAACAACTACATTCAGAATGATGACTGCTTTGCTCAAACAGGATTCAGGAAATATATTCATAGATGGAAAGAAAATAGATAGAGATGAAGATTCAATAAAGAAGAACTTTGGAGTTGTTTCCCAGCACTTTAGTCTCCAGAGTGAGATGAA
>CAYMUD010000177.1:0-3492 GCA_964393495.1 uncultured Clostridia bacterium
ATGAGATTAATTCAGGATATTAAAGAAAACTACAAAACCCTTTCAATAATAGGGCTGGCAAAAAATTCAGGAAAAACTGAAACCCTTAATTATCTCATTCATGAAGCAAAAAAAATTAATTTAAAATTAGGAATAACATCAACTGGAAGAGATGGAGAAAAAACTGACTTAGTTACAGAAACTGAAAAGCCTAGTATTTATGTAGAAGAAGGTATGATAATAGCTACCGGCCGAAAAACCCTGTATTTAACAGATGCAGGTTTGGAACTTTTAGAAGATACAGATATTATAACTCCTATGGGAAGAATAATGATATGTAGAGTAGTTCAAGAAGGAGAGGTTCAAATAGCCGGTCCCATTAGTTCAAAAGATATGGAAAAGACCATCAAACTAATGTGGAAGTACGATATAGACAACTTATTTATAGATGGAGCTGTAGATAGAAAGACCGTATCATCTCCGATTATTACGGATGGTTGCATAATAGCGGCAGGAGCGGTACTAAGCAGAGATGTAAAAAAAGTAGTTGAAAAAACTTCTCATATAATCGAATGCTATTCTCTTCCAGAAATAGAAGATGAAAAACTTATAAAAATTTTAAAAAATGTAGATACAACAGCTGTAATCAACAAGAATTATGAATTTGAAAAACTGCAAGTAAAAACCGGCTTAGGAAATGGTTCTAAGATTAAAAATGCTGTAAATAAGGATAGCAAATACATCTTTATAGATGGAGCATTAACTTCATCTCTCCTTAAAAACTTAGTAGATAAAGACGGCCTTAATTACACTTTGGTTTTAAGAGATGGTACTAAAATTTTTACAGAACCTTATACCTGGAATAATCTTAAAAGGCAGGGGATGAAAATAAAGGTGCTGAAAAAAATAAAAATAGCAGCAGTTACGGTAAATCCGGTATCACCTTATGGTTATGTCTTAAGAAGTGAAGACATGATTAAAGGTATTAAGAGAAATACTAAAGTCAAGGTATTTGATGTTCAGACGGGGGTAGAAGAAAATGATAATTAGTGAAAATACTATAAAAAGCTTAGATTTTCAATATATTTTAAATATGATAGAACCCTACTCTCCCTACGGCATAAAAAAGAAGAAAAAAATGAGAATTTTTAAACCTGGAGAAGAGGAAGACCTTCTAGAAGAGCTTAATAAGGTAGAATTTTTTTTAAAACATAAAAAAAGAGATGAAATGAAAAGCATATTAGCTCATTTTAAAGAAGTAGGAGAATCTATAGAAAAAGCAAAAAAAGGATATGTGCTTTTAACCGTTGAACTCTTTGAAATCAAAAACTTTCTAATACAGGTTAATAAGTTAATAGATGCAGTAAATGCAGATTTAAATTCTGAAAGGATAAAATTTAATTTTGGTGAAATAGAATTAAAAAAAATGATCGAGCTTGAAAAATCATTAGACCCAAAAAAAGATAGGTTAAATACTTTTTATATATATGATGAATACTCTAAAAAGCTTATAAATCTTAGAAATAGAAAACGTAAGTTAAAAAGAGAAATGAAAGAAGAAAAGGAAAAGATTAAGGAAAAAATAAAGCAGGAGTATGACCTTAATCTAAACCTTAAGGATGAAGTAGTTATAAGTAAAGCAGAAAAAGACCTTATTGAAAAAATAGAAGAAGGTACATACCTAAATTTTTCATCGGAGAACTACCTAAACCATATATATGGACTGAAAAAAACAGAAAAAATTCATCAAATTGAAAGCAAATACGATGAAATGAAATCACTAGAAGATAAAGAAGAAAAGAGAATTAGAAAAAATCTTTCTAAATTAGTAGCAGGCAGTTATGATAGTTTGAAATGGAATATTGAAACTGTAGGAAAAATTGATCTGGTCTTGGCAAAATCAGAAGAAGCGAAACAAACAGAATCTACTAAACCACTAGTAGTAGAAGAAAATACATTAAAAATCAAAAAAGGAAGACACTTAAAAACAGAAAAATTTCTTAAAGAAAAAGGAAATCAATATACACCAATTACTATAGAATTATCCCCGGGAACTACCTGTATTACTGGAGCAAATATGGGCGGAAAAACAGTAACATTAAAGATGGTAGGGCAAGTTATGGCGGCACTAGTTTACGGACTTTATGTACCTTGTGAAAAGTTAAAAGCAGGCCTTAGAAATTTCATATACATATCAACAGGAGATGAACAATCTGTTGAAAGAGGCTTAAGCACCTTTGGAGCTGAAATTTCAAGCTTAAAAAAAGTATTAGAAATCAAAGAAGGTAAAGGATTAATACTTATAGATGAGTTGGCTGGTGGTACCAATCCTAAAGAAGGTTATGCTATAACTAAAACCATAATAGAATACTTAAACGAAAAAGACTCTATATCAATAATAACGACTCACTTTGATAAGGCAGCAGAAGGAGAAGATATATTAAAACTTCAGGTTTCCGGATTATCCCAAATAGATGAAAATCAGTTAAAGGATGAACTAAAAATAAATCCGAAAAAAGGACAGGAAATCATTGCAAAATATATGGACTATACTCTTAAAAAAGTGGAGGAAAATGAAGTTCCAAAAGACGCTATAAGGATAGCTCAGCTAATGGGTCTTCAAGAAGACATAATAAATAAAGCAAAAGAAATAATTAGCAAAACCGATTAAGGAAAGGAGTGGAAGAATTGAAGAGTAAATTAAATCTAGACCAGAAAAAAATTAAAAACTCAAGAAATGCAGCTAGAAAAATTGCAGAAGAAACTCAAAAATTTATTGAAAACCATACAACTATTTCTGTAGAAAGAACTGTAGTTAGATTACTAGGTGTAGACAATGTTAATGAAATAGAGGAGCCTCTTCCAAATGTACTTGTAGATAATATTAAGGATGGCGGAGGACTTCAACAAGGTGCCGCATTTTGGATAGGAAATGCTATGGTTCAAAAAAATCTTACCCCACAAGAAATAGCAGAAGAAATCAACAAAGGTGATTTAGATATAACTAAAATACCCATAGCAGATATAAAAGATATAAAAGATGCAGTTAATGGTATAGCAAAAAATACAGTAGATAAAATTAGAGAAACTAGAGAAACTAGAGAAAATTATCTAGAAAATTTAGGGGAAGGCAGTAAACCATATCTTTACGTAATAGTAGCAACTGGAAATATTTACGAAGATATAGAACAGGCAAAAGCAGCGGCACACCAAGGCGCGGACATAGTAGCTGTAATTAGAACAACAGCACAAAGTTTATTAGACTATGTACCTTACGGTGCAACTTCTGAAGGATTTGGTGGAACCTATGCAACCCAAGAAAACTTTAGACTTATGAGAGAAGCTTTAGATCAAGCAGGTGAAGAAGTAGGAAGATATATAAGACTGTGTAACTACTGTTCCGGCTTATGTATGCCTGAAATAGCAGCAATGGGAGCATTAGAGAGACTGGATGTAATGCTTAACGACGCCTTATATGGCATATTATTTAGAGATATAAATATGCAGAGAACT
>CAYMUD010000178.1:0-3489 GCA_964393495.1 uncultured Clostridia bacterium
CCTCCTGCAACAGGAGGGAAGAGGGCCAAAACATCTCCCTCTTCCAATTTCCTATCAACATTTGAATGTATTCCATTTACAATTATTAAAGCTACTTCTTCCTCTTTGATCCCAAGATCATTCAACAAGTCCCTAACTTTTGTTTCATTTTCAACAATTTCAATATTTTTCTTTTTAAATCTTCCATTTCTAAAGGTAGCAAATAGCTTTACTTCTACATTCAAAGTATCAACTCCAATTTATTATTTTAAACCAAGTGCCTTTAATTTTTCATCTGTAGGTATACCTTCTTTAGTCCATCCTCTTTCAGCATAATACTTAGGTAGCATTTCACTAAGTTTACTTACGTTGCCTTTTGATGGTCCTTCAGGTATTCCTTCTTCTAGAAGTCTCTTAGGTAGAGTATCTTCTTCTGGCTTTATTCCTGCTTCAAGATTGAATAATTTTTCTATATTGTAAATTCTATCTCCTGCTTCTAAAATTGAATTAGCATCATGCTCTGTACCGCATATAGCATTATAATAATCAGCATAATCATCAGCTCCTAAAGCAAAAGAAGTAAACAAGCACATTCCAAGTGAATCAATTGATGCAGTCAAGTCTTGGAAAATTTTACCCCAAGTTCCTTTTCCTTCTGATGATAGTCTGTCAAGCTGCTCTGGAAGTCCTAAAATTTCAGGAGATACTAAATATCCTCTAACGTGACATCCACCTCTATTAGAAGTTGCATATGTTAATCCCTGTCCTTGTACGCCTCTTGGGTCGTAAGCAGGCATTTCTAATTTTTTAACTGACATAGAAAATTCAGGTTTTCCGTAGCTATCAGTTAACCTATAAGAACCGTCGGCCATTTTGTCTCCAAGACCTTCTCTATGTCCCATTCTCTTAACCCATTCAGCTATAGAAGCACCATTACCAAACTCTAGTTTTAACCCATCAAGTTCTTCATCTTTAATAAATCCTTTTTCATGAAGTTCAATAGCTGCAGCTATTGTAGATCCAGCAGAAATAGTATCAATACCTACTTCATTACACCAGTGATTTGCCTTAATTATAGCCTTCATATCATCAAGACCACAATCTGCTCCAAAAGCCCAAAGAGTTTCATATTCAGGTCCACCAACTTCTTGATCATCCATTTTTACATATCTACCACATGCTATTGGACATCTATAACATGCTGTGTTTTTAACTAGATATTTTTCAGCTAAAGTTTCTCCACTTATTTCTTCTCCACCATTAAACTGTGATTTTTGGAAATTGTTAGTAGGTAAGCTTCCAAGCTCATTAAGTATATTAACGAGTACAGCTGTACCGTAAGTTGGTAATCCTTCTCCAGTTACTCCATTTTCCTTTATTTTGGCTAATTTTTCTTTAGTTAATTCCTTTAATTTAGCTTCATCATGAACCTTAACTTTTCCTGTACCTTTAACAGTTATTGCTTTAAGATTTTTAGAACCCATTACAGCTCCTACTCCAGATCTTCCAGCTGCTCTGTCTTCATCGTTCATAATAGCTGCAATCTTACTTAAATTTTCTCCACCAGGTCCTATAGTAAGAACCTTAGTACCTTTACTTGCATCTTTAGTAAGTTCTTTTGTCGTCTCGGATACATATTTACCCCATACATTAGATGCATCTTTTAATTCCACCTTATCATCTTCAATAGATAAATATACTGGCTTTTCTGATTTTCCTTCAAATATTACAGCATCGAATCCAGCTGATTTTAATTCTGCACCCCAGTAACCTCCTGAGTTTGAAGATGCTATGGTTCCAGAAAGTGGTGATTTAGTAACTACCATATATCTACCACCAGTAAATGCAGGACTTCCTGTCAAAGGTCCTGTCATAACCATAAGTTTATTATCCGGACTTAATGCATCAACCTTAGGATCAACTTCATCCATCATCATTTTTGTTCCTAATCCTCTACCACCAATAAATTTCTTAGCTAATTCTTCATTTAGCTCTTCTACTTTAATTTTCCCATCATTCAAATTTACTCTTAAATATTTTCCATTATATCCATACATACAAAAACCTCCATTTATATTTTATAATATATAGTTGCAATGTTTATGCCAAAAAATATAGTCAATATTTTAACACCCATTACTCTTATAAATACTACAAATGAAGGTATCTGTATCAATAACTAACACATATTTGATTTTTTTGTTATATAATTATCAATTGTTATAAATTTTGTACGATTTTGTGTGTCACTAATTTTATCATTGTCCTATTAAGTGACATTAATTTTATATTCTTTTATCTTCCTATATAGAGTATTCCTGCTAACACCTAAAATTTCAGATGCCTTAGTTATATTTCCCGATGTTCTGTTAATAATTTTTTCTACATGTATTCTTTCAACTTCTTGCAAACTTAAGTTTTCTTTACTTTCAAAGCTTGGGTTTTCGTTGCTTTTACTATTTTTACTGAAAAAATCCATAGGTAAATGTTCAGTGTTAATAATTAGTTCGACTATATTTTCGAGTTCTCTAATATTTCCAGGCCAATCGTATTCCATAAGATAGCCCATATATTCTTCAGGAATTTCTATCATTTTTTTGTTGAGATTTTTTGATATTCTTTTCATAAAGTAATTTATTAAAAGAGGTATATCTTCTTTTCTCGCTCTTAATGAAGGAAGCTTTAATGGAAGTACATTAAGTCTATAGTATAAATCAGTTCTAAAATTTCCTTTTCTAACTTCTTCTCTTAACTCTTTGTTTGTTGCAGCTATTATTCTTACATCAATTGGAATTTCATCTTTTCCGCCTATTCTTCTTATAATTCCTTCTTCAATAACTCTCAATAGCCTAGTCTGTAAATCTAAAGGCATTTCACCTATCTCATCTAAAAAGATAGTACCTCCATCAGCTATTTCAAATTTACCCGGATGTCCTCCTTTTTTTGCCCCTGTAAAAGATCCTTCTACATATCCAAAAAGCTCACTTTCAATAAGATTTTTAGGTATAGCTCCACAGTTAAGAGCTACAAAAGACTCTTCACTTCTTTTGCTTTGATTTTGTATAGATTGAGCAAATATTTCTTTACCTGTACCACTTTCTCCTAGAATCAATACTGTAGACTTACTGTCAGATATTTTTTTAGCATATTCAATAGTATCTTTTATTATCTTTGATTCTCCTATGATTTTATCAAAAGTATATATTGCTCTACTCCCAGTTATTTTATTTGCTAATCTCCTAACTTTTTTAATATCCTTAAATACAAGTACGATTTCCTGTACCATGCCATGAGAATCTATTATTGGATATGCGCTCATATTTACTTCTTCTTTATTTAATACCAGATTTACATACACATCTTTTTGTAATACATCTTGCCCTTTTTTTATTACTGTAGCAATACTATCCCAATCTCTAATAACTTCACATATTCTTTTCTTCTTAATCTCATCTTCTGTATAGCCAAACATTTTTTCTAAATATTTGTTTGCCATTTTTATTTCACCAT
>CAYMUD010000179.1:0-3464 GCA_964393495.1 uncultured Clostridia bacterium
CAGTACCTTTAAGACCTAATGAAAATGGAATAGCGCAGATCTTTTGTGATGTTTATGATAAAGATAGAAAACCCTTTGAAGGGGATCCGAGAAACATACTGAAAAGAGTATTAGATGAAGCCAAAGAAATGGGATATGATTTAAATGTTGGACCAGAGGGTGAATTCTTCTTATTTAATACTGATAAAGATGGAGAACCGAGATTTGATATACATGACAATGCAGGCTACTTTGACAATTCACCTGTAGACAAAGGAATAGATGCAAGAAGAGACATGATTTTAAAAATGAAAGAAATGGGATTCACCATAGAAGCATCCCATCATGAGGTTGCACGAGGACAGCATGAGATAAACTTCAAATACGGTGAAGCATTAGATGTAGCAGATAAATGGATGACTTTTAAACAAATCGTAAAAAATATGGCTAATGACCATGAACTATATGCATCTTTTTTACCAAAACCATTTTCAGGAGACAGTGGAAATGCAATGCACTGCAATCAATCTCTTGTAAAAGATGGTAAGAATGTATTTTATGATGAAGATGGAGATAATAAACTAAGTAAAACAGCAGAATATTATGTTGGTGGATTAATAAAACATGCTAAAGAAATAGCAGCAATATGTAATCCTATTATTAATTCATATAAAAGACTGGTACCTTTCTATGAAGCACCTACAAATGTAGCATGGTCTGCTTCGAACAGATCAGCTTTTATTAGAATACCTAATAGTAGAGGAAGTAGAACTAGAGTAGAACTTAGAACTCCAGATCCAACAGCTAACCCATATCTTGTATACGCAGTTATGTTAAAAGCTGGATTAGAAGGAATAAAGAACAAAATTGAACCACCAGAGATGGTAAACAAAGATATTTACAATATGAGCAAATCTCAACGTAAAGAATACAAGGTTGATAAATATCCAAGTAACCTTTATGAAGCACTAAAATATATGAAAAAAAGCGAACTAGTTAAAGAAACTATGGGAGAACATGCTTTTGAAGTATTTTATAATGCTAAAATTAAAGAATGGAGAAGATTCTCTAGTGAAGTACATGACTGGGAAATCAAAAATTATTTAAAAAATTACTAGAAATATTAGGCGGCTGGAAACAGCCGTCTTTTTAGTTGCAAATAAATCTTATAAGTTATAAAATTAAAGAAGTGTAATAAACAAAGGAGGATACTATGAGTACTCAAGAAAAAGAACTGGTTGTTTTGTGGACTGATGATAATATGACAACAGTAGAAAATATGATTTTAATGTACACTTATAATGCAAAAAAGAAAAAATGGTGGAAAGAGGTGACTTTAATCATATGGGGAGGTTCAACAGACCTAGTTGCTGGAAACAAAGATATACAGAAAAAAATAAAAAACATGATAGAAAAAGGTATAAAAGTAAGAGCGTGTAAAGCTTGTGCAGAAAACTTAAATGCAGTGAATATCTTGGAGGAATTAGGAGTAGATGTTCTTTACATAGGCCAAGATTTAACAAATTATTTAAAAGATGACAGATATAAAGTGCTCAGCCTATAGGAGGTAAAATTGAAATTTGAAGATTATAAATATAAAAAGATAGATATAAAGGATTTTACTATAAACTTTAATAAACATATTGAAAAATTCAATCAAAGCAGTAGCTTTGAAGAACAAAATCGAGAAATGACAAAATTAATAGAATTAAGAAATCATTTCGAAACTATGGCTACATTAGTAGAGATAAGACAATCAATAGACACAAAAGATGAGTTTTATGATAAGGAAAAAAACTACTACGATGAAGTGGGACCTATTTATCAAGGTCTTGTTACAAATTACTATAAAGCCTTAATAGATTCAAAGTTTAAGGATCAACTGGTAAATGAGTGGGGAGAATGGATATTTAAAATAGCAGAATTGGAAATCAAGACCTATTCAGATGAAATTGTTGAAGATTTAAAATTGGAAAATAAATTATCAACACAATATGCTAAGCTTTTGGCATCAGCAGAAGTAAAGTTTGATGGTAAGATTCTGAATCTATCACAAATGGGTCCATACTTACAATCTAAGGATAGAAATACAAGAAAAAAAGCAGCAGAAAAAACAACGGAATTTTTTGAAAAAAACGAAGCAAAATTCGATGAAATATATGATAAGTTGGTAAAAGTTAGAAATAAAATGGCAAAAAAATTAGGATACGAAAGTTTTACTGAATTAGCTTATCTTAGGATGGGAAGGTCTGAATACGGTCCAGATGAAGTAGCTGTTTTTAGAGACCAAGTACATAAAAACATTGTTCCAATTGCAAATAAAATTAGAAAAAAACAGGAAAAAAGACTTGGTTTAGAAAAAATTAAGTATTACGATGAACCTTTAGAATATTTAACGGGAAATGCCAAACCTAAAGGAGATAAAGATTGGATGATAAATAAAGCCGACAAGATGTATTCGGAATTATCTCCAGAAACAAAAGAATTTTTTCAATTTATGAAAGAAAGAAATCTTTTAGACCTAGAAACAAAACCTGGTAAAAATATGGGAGGATATTGCACCTACATACCTGAACATAAATCACCCTTTATTTTTGCAAACTTTAATGGCACCTCCGCAGATGTTGATGTTTTAACTCATGAAGCAGGACATGCATTTCAGAATTACTGTAGTAGAGATTTTAAAATACCTGAATACATATGGCCTACTTTAGAAGCATGCGAAATCCACTCTATGTCAATGGAATTTATAACATGGCCTTGGATGAACTTGTTTTTTAGAGAAGAAACAGATAAGTACAAATATTCTCACCTATCATCAGGCATACTTTTCATACCATATGGAGTATTAGTAGATGAATTCCAGCATTGGGTATATGAAAATCCGGAAGTAACTCCAGAAGAAAGAAAGAAAACATGGAGAGAAATTGAGAAAAAATACCTTCCTTTAAAAGATTATGATGGTAAAGATTTTTATGAAAGAGGAGGATACTGGTTTAGACAAGGACATATATTTAGGGATCCATTTTACTATATAGATTATACATTAGCTCAGATATGTGCATATCAGTATTGGATTAAATTCAACGAGAATAGAAATAGTACTTGGAAAGATTATCTAAAACTTTGTAAAGCAGGCGGTAGCAAACCTTTCTTAGAACTTGTAAAATATGGAAATCTGGAAAGTCCTTTCAAAAAAGAAACAGTAGAAAAAATTTCTAGACCAATAGATGATTGGTTAAGCGGAATAGATGACAGTAAATTTTAAAAAAATTAATTAATATAGCTAAATTAATTGACACGGTTAAATAAATTTGTTAGTATTATTAAAACTAAATATTAAATGTATTACAGAGGCCGCGATTAGTCAAGAGTACCTTATGGGAAAGGGGCAATCGCCGAAATCTACTTTTGTAGGTTGGGACTATATTGAAAAAGTATAGTACTGTCTAAAATAGATTACCCGTCTATTTCTTGGAGAGCTT
>CAYMUD010000180.1:0-3440 GCA_964393495.1 uncultured Clostridia bacterium
AGAATCGGAGCTGAACAGGTTAATCTTTCTATAAATATAGTTGATAAAATACTTCCTTACTTAAAAGGAGGGCTTCACCTAGGAAATGCAAATAACATTACTGACAATATTCAGGAAATGACGGACTTTGATGCAGTTACTATTACAGACAAGGATATTATAATTGCTCATTCTGGGACTAGTACATCAAGGCATGGAGTGGGAAAACCCATAGTAACGGATTCAACTATTGAGGCTTTGAGAGAAGGAAAAATGATTCAAATGGATAAATGCATGGAAAAGAACTGTGAAGTTAAAAATTGTATGTTAAATTCTTCTATAATTACACCTCTTAAGGATGGTGAAGAAATTGTAGGTACTATGAAATTTTATAAATCTCCTCAAAACTCTATGACTGATATAGACAGAGAAACAGCTTGGGGATTATCAAAATTAATATCTAATCAAATCAGAATAAATAGACTAGAAGAAAACTCTAAACTCTTAGTAGAAGCTGAGTTAAAAGCTCTTCAGGCACAAATAAATCCACACTTTTTATTTAATTCCCTTACGGTTATATCGTCTCTATGCAGGACTAATGCACTAAAAGCAAGAGAATTAATACTCCATCTCAGTAATCATTTTAGAAATAATTTGACAATAGAGAGAGATCTAGTGACCATTGATGTTGAATTAGGTCATGTAAAATCTTACGTAGAAATAGAGAAGGCAAGATTTGGAGATAAGTTGGAAGTTATATACAAAATAGATGAAAGATTAGATTGTTTACTTCCGCCTCTTACATTACAACCTTTGGTAGAAAATGCCATTAAACACGGCATACTTAGTAAAAAAGAAGGTGGAAAGGTAGTTATAGACGGTGAATCCATTGATGAAAATGTATACATAACTATATACGACAATGGTGTAGGAATACCAGAAGAAAAGTTGCAAACAATAAAAGATGAAAATATAAAGCATGTAGAATCAATAGGTATATATAATGTAAATAGAAGATTGATAGGGAAATTCGGAAAAGAATATAAACTTAATATTAAATCAAAACATGAAGAATGGACTGAAATTACAGTGAAAACACCCTGCTTAAAACATAATAAACTGAGGGAAGAGGTAAGAAATGAAAGTTCTATTGGTTGATGACGAAAAGTATATAAGAGATGAATTTAAGTATTTTTTAAGCAAATATGATGAGCTTGAAGTATGTGGAGAAACTGGAAGAGCAGACGAAGTAATTCCTTTAATAGAAAAACTAAAACCGGACCTTATATTTTTGGATATAGATTTACAAACGGACAGTGGTTTGATCATTGCCAGAAAAATAATGGAAATGAATAAGCCGCCCCAGATAGTATTAGCTACGGCTTATAATCAGCATGCTGTCAAAGGTTTTGAAATGGGAGTGGTGGATTATATAGTAAAGCCTATAATGGAAGATAGATTAAAAAAATGCATAGAAAGGGCTAGAAAAAACCTAAATGATTCCGATACCAAAATCGAAGTTGAAGGAAATACTAATGAAAAAATAGATAAAATAGCAGTAAAAAAATCAGACAAGATATATTTAATAAAGCTAAAAGATATTGTATTCTTAGAATATTCTGATAATAAAATTCAGGTGTATACTAGAGAAGAAAAGTATTATATGTATATGACTATGAAGAGTTTTATGAAAAAATCTCAAGGGTCATTTATTAGAACACATAAAAGTTTTATTGTTAATTTAGACTATGTTAGTGAAATAATACCTTGGTTTAACTATACCTATAAACTAAGGTTAAAACACTTCGAGGAAAAGGAAATCCCTGTTAGTAGAACTTATCTTAAAGATTTTAAGGATAAATTAAATATTTAATAAAAATGACAATTTAATATAATGCAGCTTACAAAGATTATAGTGTAACTTAAGCAAAAAGAATTACAAAAAACGTTTTCTTGTAATAGAATTAATACAAATCAAATGGAGGTATTAAAAAATTATGAGAAAACTTTCTTTATTATTAGTAATTATATTAGCATTTTGTTTAGTAGCTACTGGTTGTTCAAGTGAACCAGCTGACGAGCCAGAAGCACCAGCTGAAGGGGAAGAAGCAGAAGAATCAGGAGAAGCAACACCAGAAGATCAATTCGTAACAATACTTACAGGTGGAAGTTCAGGACCTTATTTTGCATTAGGTGGAGCTTTATCAAACCTAATAAACGACAAATTGAGTTATGCTAACTCATCAGTTGAATCAACTGGAGCATCAGCAGTAAACTCAACAAAAATAGGTAACAACGAAGCAGAATTAGCTCTTGCAATGAACAATGTTGTAAGCTTTGCTTATGAAGGAACTGAAAGTTTTGCTGAAAAAGGTGAATTTAAAAACCTTAGAGGTATAGCTTCATTATATCCAAACTTCTGTCAGGTAATAACTGTTGAAGGAACTGGAATTAATGAAATAGAAGATCTTAAAGGTAAAAGAGTTGGAGTTGGAGCACCGGGTAGTGGAACAGAAGTTGATGCAAGAAACATACTAGAAGCTCACGGGATTACATATGATGATATAGATCAAGATTACTTATCATATGCAGAATCAGTTGAGCAGATGAAAAATGGTACAGTTGATGCAGCTTTCTTAACATCAGGATTACCAAATTCAACAATAATGGATTTATCAACAACTAACGATGTAGTAATAGTACCTGTAAGACCTGAGATGGTAGAAGTTTTAGCTGAAAAAGTAACTTTCTATACTTCAGAAATTATACCAGCAGGAACATATGACAATGAAGAAGACGTATATACTGCAGCTGTTAAGAGTATACTTATAAGTAACTCAGAACTTTCAGAGCAGGTAGCTTATGATATTACTAAAACATTATTTGAAAATCTTCAAGCAATGAGAGATACACATAGTGCCGCTGACCATATAGATATAGAAAAATTCAATGAAGGTATGCCTATACCACTGCACCCAGGAGCAGAAAAATATTATAGAGAAGCAGGCGTTTTAGAATAAATTATGTACTTCCCTGAATTTATTCAGGGAAGTTTTAATTTTAGGAGGTTATATGAAAGAAGAAAAAAATAAAGGAATTAAAGTAGAAGAAAAAAAGTTTGACCAAAACGAAATACTTGAAAAGTACGATACAGAAGCCAGATTTAGAAAATTTGGAAGAGATACTTTTCCTGGAATGGTAGTTTTTCTTGTTGCTGTAGGTTTAGCTTTATTTCATTTATATACAGCTTGGCAGGGTGCTTTAGTTACTTTAGTTCATAGAGCTGTTCATACCACAGTAATTTTAAGTTTAGTATTTTTACTTTATCCATTTTGGGATAAATCAAGAAAAGATAAGCCTACAATAATAGACTGGGGATTTTCTATAGTCTCTCTGGTACTTGGTGGATATATTTTCTTTAATTACAATGAAATAGTATTGAGAGCAGGAATGCCTAATAC
>CAYMUD010000181.1:0-3416 GCA_964393495.1 uncultured Clostridia bacterium
AAATATAATGAACTTTAACAACGACAATGTAGATTCTCCTCAGACTCTAGTAGCGTTTTTAGAAGTTATGAACAGATTAGATGGAAAACTGGCTTTTATCAACAATAAAAATTCCTATGATATAATTTCTGTTGATAAGGATGAAACAACAAGCTATTTTTCCTTGATTTACAATTAAAAAGCTTAAGGAACATATCATTCTATGTTTCCCTAAGCTTTTTTGATTTTCATCTATTTTTTATTCAAAAGTTTCTTTTACAGATTTTAATCTATTGATTATTGGTATATTGTATGGGCATCTTCCTTCACATACTCCACACTCTATACAATGGGAAGCTTTATTTATTTGAGCATTGTATCTATCTACCGCCCAGTCGTTTAAATTATACCTTTTCACATAGTTTTCAAGAACCATCATCAGAGGAATATTAATCCCTTGAGGACAAGGAGTACAGTAGCCGCATCTTCTGCAAAAATCTTCTCCCAGTTCTTTAACTTCTTTGTCTATAAGTTTTTGTTCTTCTTCATTTAGAGCTATTATTTTTTTACCTGCATAGGCATTTTCCACAACCTGGTCTACACTATCCATTCCTGGTATAGCCAATGTAATCATTTCGCTGTTTATTATATATCTAAGAGAAAGCTGAGCTTCTCTAAATACTCCTCCGGCTATAGGCTTCATCCCTATTATTCCAATGTTTTTTTCTTTTGCCTCCTTAAATACATCCAGTCCCTGATTTTCAATAGGATTAAATGGAAATTGAATAGTTTCAAATTGGCTGTATTCAACAGCTTGAGAAAGCATATCTTTATTATGACTAGTAATTCCTATATGTTTAATTTTTCCTTCTTCTTTTGCTTCTATCAGTGCTTTCAATGCTCCATTCTTTGATAGAACATCATCCATCTGCCATTGATAGCTTACATTGTGTATCTGGTAGATGTCTATATAATCCAAATCCAGTTTTTCTAAGCTTATTTCTATACTTTTTTTCATATCGTCATAGTTATAGGATGGTGCCTTAGTAGCAATATAAAAACTACTTCTTCCTACTTCTTTAAGTCCCTTACCGATATATTCTTCACTCACGCTGTAACCTCTTGCAGTATCAATGAAATTTATACCTTGATTTTTACATTCTTTAATAATTTCCACTGCTTCTTTTTCATCTACTCTCTGGATTGGTATTCCACCTAGTCCTATTACTGATACCTTTAATCCAGTTTTTCCTAATTTTCTGTATAACATTATGGCCTCCTATCCGAAATATGAATTAAATAATTTCTTTACATATACTGCGTCAAAGTACTCTGTTTCCTTTGAAGCAGTTTCTGGATCTCTTATCTTTATACTCTGAGCGATACTTTCCAAAGATTGTACATGCCATTTTGGATTATCGCATACGTATTGGATATATCTTAAGAATCTAACTATAGAATTGTTAAGTTCTTCTAGGTTTTCTTCTAAAAGTTCATTTCTTGTAAGGCTTCTTAATTCCTTGAAAAATTCATAATCTTTTTGAATGTATTTATCGTAATCCGGTTTCCCTTTATACCCGGACATTTCCTTAGTTATTTCAAAAAGTTTTTTTATATCCTCATCTGATGCATTTTCTGCAGCAAGTTCAGCTGCATAGGATTCTAGTTTCTTTTTTACTTGATAGGCATTTTTTACTTTCTTAATATCTATTTGGGATACATAAGTCCCCATTCTAGGTATCATCTTTACTAAATCTTTGCCACTTAAAAAAAGAAGAGCCTCTCTAACTGGTGTTCTACTTACATTAAATTCCATTGCAATCTTTTTTTCTTCTATTATATCTCCAGGTTTATACTCTAAATAAATTATTCTTTTTAATATTTCATTATATATTGTTTCTTTATCTGCCAAAATTAACCTCCCTTGTAAGTTAAATATTTTTATTTGAATTTTATTGATATATTAGTGTAGTTTTTATCATATATTTATTATAAACTAATATCCTTCAATATTCAACGACGCTATTTGATTTATTAATAATAATATCACTAATTCGAATTTTAAAAAACTATAAAAAATGATATAATTATAAAGAATTTTATTAATAATAAAGGACATATCTTTCTTAAATAGTCTTGACATACCCCCGTGGGGTATGTTATTATTCTATAAAGGAGGGATCATTTGGAAAATATATCTTTTTTGATAGCATTTTGGGGAGGTATAATATCATTCTTTTCCCCATGTATAATACCTATTATACCAGCATATATATCTTATACAGCTGGAGCTAATGTAAGCAGTTATGATAATTTCAGAAAAATTAATTTTACTCGAACTATTGGTTTTGTTTTAGGTTTTAGTATAGTTTTTATAACTCTTGGCGCTTCTGCTACTTTTTTAGGGGGTTTCTTAAATAGAAATTTATCCCTATTTAGAACTATAAGTGGTGTTTTCATAATATTCTTTGGACTTTATATGCTTGGAGTAATAAAGATAGGTTTTTTAAGTAGAAAACACGGATTTAAGGCACCTAAAAGAAAAAATAACTTTTTAAGTTCTACTCTAATGGGATTAGCTTTTGGAGCAGGATGGACTCCTTGTATAGGTGCAGTTTTAGGTTCGATTTTGATATTCGCAGGAAGTCAATCAACCGTTGGTGAAGGAATTCTCCTATTGTCAATTTATTCATTAGGATTGTCCATACCATTTATACTTACTTCCCTACTACTTGGCTTCTTTACAAAATATATAGGTAAAATAGAAAAATTTAGTTTGTACCTCAATAAGATCGGTGGAGTAATACTAATTATTCTCGGTATCTTAATCATAATGAACAAACTTACTATATTTAATAGTCTTGTGCTTTGATAATTTAATAGGTGGTGAAATATGAATAAAAAATACTTGATTCTTATACTTGTTGTGATATTATCTTTAGTGTTACTGATAGGATGTACTTCAAGTGGTGAAGAAATTGAAGAAAATAATTCAGATAATGAAGAAGCTCTAAAAAAATCTGAAGTTGATTCTGAAGACACTGAAGAGGAAAAAGTCTATGCTCCTGATTTTGCCTTAGAGGGTATGGATGGAGAAAACTATAGATTAAGTGATTTTCAAGGAAAAAAAGTAATGATTAATTTTTGGGCAACATGGTGTCCTTACTGTGTTAAAGAAATGCCAGACTTAAGTAAATTGGCTCAGGAATACAGTGAAGAACTTGTAGTACTAGCAATTAATGTAGATGAAAGTCAATCTAAAATCCAAAAATTTCTGGATGAAAATCCTGAAATAGATTTAAATATACTAGTTGATCCTAAGGGAAAAACTGCAGGAACTTACGGGGCTAATGCCCTACCATTAACCATTGCAATCAACTCTGATGGATCAGTAGAAACAGGATATCCAGGAATGCTTAATTATGAGCAGATGGTTG
>CAYMUD010000182.1:0-1817 GCA_964393495.1 uncultured Clostridia bacterium
ACTATACTCATTATAGTATTAGAAGATAAACCATCTGATTCTGTATAGCTTATAAAAGAATCTTCCTCTTCATCATATAAGGCTAATCCTCCTCCTACCATTCCTATCCAAATTCTACCCTTTGAATCTTCAAACAAACATCTAATAGTATTACTTGCAATTTTGCTAGAATCTCCGGAAACTCTGTGATATGTATTTATTTCTCCATTTTGAGGATCAATAGTATTTAATCCATTGTTCGTGCCTATCCACACTCTGTCTTTTGTATCTACTATAATATCATATACTAAATTATCAGAAATAGATTTATCATCACCTTTTACATGTCTGTAATTAACTTTTTCTTTTGTTTCAAAGTCATATAAATAAACTCCTTCAGTATAAGTCCCTATCCATAACTTAGAGTCACCTTGCTTTTCCAGGGCATATACCAAGGTTCCTTTACTTAATATATCTAAATTATTTATTTTATCCTCAATAATATTATATTCTGTTACTCCATCTCTAGACCCAAAATATAAAGTACCCGGTTCCCATTCAATGATATCTATTACTTGATTATCTGGTATATAGTAGGGAGGATCAAGCTCTTTATTGTATTTAATAAACTTATTACTAGCTTCATCGTACCTATTCAATCCTTCATTATAAACAGATACCCAAAGATTTTTCATGCTATCAATAAATATTTTATTTATCTTACCACTGCTAAGGCTATCTTCGTTTTCAGGATTGTTTTCATGAATTACATAATTCCTATTTCTTTTATTTAGCTTTGTTATTCCACCGCCATTAGTTCCTATCCACAATATACCTGATTCATCTTGATAAAGGGAATAAACAACTGAGTGATTAAGTTCACCATCTTCACCCTTACTGTCAAAGTGATATCTTTCTCCTTCTGAATTTACTGCAAAAAGACCTCCACCCCAAGTACCTGTCCATAATGTATTATCCTCGGTTTTATATATACAATAAACTCTATTATCATCATAACTTGTAACTTCTGTTTTAAGCGAATTCATATCAACTTCTACAGTTCCTCCATCCCATACTCCAAGGGTTAATGTCCCTTTCTCGAATTCTTCAATTTGCATAACAAAGGAAGAAGGTAAATCTAATTCAATTTTTTCTATACTTCTATTTTTATAATCAAAATAACATAATCCTTCATAAGTTCCTATCAATAATCTATTTTTTGAATCAATGCTTATATCCCTAACTACATCTCCTGGAACTTCGTATGCAGATATTTTTCCAGTGTCTAAATCGAGTCTATTAAGTCCCTCTAGTGTCCCAATCCAAATATCATTATATTTGTCTTTTTCTACTGAAACTACCACAGGATTCGAGAGTCCGCTGTTTTCTACTGTATAATTTTCGAATTTATTCTGATTTATTATATATCTGGAAATACCCTGATATGTTCCTATCCATATTTCGTGATTTTCTTCATCATAATACATTGTTTGAATTAAGTTGTGGATAAGTTCATCATCACTAAAGGGATTTCTCTTATATACTTCCATTTCAAGTCCATTATAATAGTTCAATCCACCTTGGGTTCCAAACCACATAAAACCGTACTTGTCCTGTATTATATTTGAAACAGATAAATTGGATAAACCTGATTCTCTACCCATTTCTTCAAATATTGGTCTGCTATCCTCTTTTAAAAGCTCAGTACCATAAATCTTTATTGGATTATTAAAGGCAAAAATACTAATTATAATAAGCAAAAGCAAAAATCTTATCTTTTTGTATTCTTTATTATGCATCATACATAAAACCCCTCTTTTTAGCTATTTTAGTATTAT
>CAYMUD010000182.1:1917-3413 GCA_964393495.1 uncultured Clostridia bacterium
AATCCCTTTCTTCTACAATAGTTTCATTAACTTTAACTACTCTTTTTTCAGTTATAGTATATCTAAATGCAGGGAAAAATATATATAAAGATAGTAATGTTATTATTATAATAAAGATTATTATTTTCATAAGCTTACTTCTTTTTTCCATTTTAAATGCAAAGTTTTCATCCTTATTATCTTCCACTATATTTGATGAGTTACTTCCACATAAATGGCAAACTTTTTCACCAGCTACTAAGTGACTTCCGCATACAGGACAGGTTCTATTTGATATATCTTTTTTTTCTATTATATCTTGTTCTTCATTTTTTATTTTAAATGCATTTTTTAGTTTATTATTTTCTTTTTTAGATTTTTTAATATTGATATTAATTTTTTTCAACTCCTTATTTAACATAGTTTATTTTAACATAATTAGAACCAGTAAGAAATAGCATTGGTTGATAAAATAATTTAAATTCCAATATATCTCCTACTTTAATCTCTCTATCTAAATCATCTACATCTACTATTGTATGATCACTACTTGATCCCATTACTATCATTTTATCCTCTACAGGCTCTAATTTTTTTGAATCACCAGTATCTTGATTTCCTACAGCTAGGATTACTCTTTTTCTTTTCCCCATATCTTGATAAACCGGCTTGTTACCAAAGGCATCAACACACATCTTTCCGATAGGATAGGTTGGTTTTGTATTTGATTCAACAACCTGTGCCTTCAAAATAAAAGTATCAGTTTTTAATCCTTTTATATCAGTATCCCAATATTTGGGGAGATCCATAGCATTAATTATTCCTTCTCCCAACCTTAGGTGGTTTATTTTTTTTGGTATCTCATCTCTATATACCAAGGGAAGTGTTGTAGTTCCACCACCAGATACTATATCAAGCTTCCTAGCTATTTTTTCTTCAACTAATTCTGCTGTTTTTTCAAGTTCAAGCATATTTTCTCTTGTTGGTGCAATAGAACCGTAGCAGCTTAAATTTGTTCCTATTCCCTCAAGATATATATTGTCTAGGTTTTCTGCATATTGACATAACTCTACAAATTCTTCTAAATTAAATACGCCTTCTCTTAGATCTCCTAAATCCCTCATTAATATAACTCTATGTTTCTTTTTTCTTTTTTTTGCTTCTTGATCTATTATGTCTAATGTTTCTCTATTCGAATTCAAACTTATGTCACAGTATTCTACTAGGTCTTCTATTTCTGACATCATTGGGATTCTGAGTAAAAGAGTTTCTAGCTCTGGGAAAAATTCCTTCATGTTTTTAAGTTGTTCTAATCTTGAGCTTCCTATATTTATTATTCCACCTTCTATCATTTTCTCAGCTACCTTGGGAAGTCCGTTAAATCCTTTTATAACTCCAGAAACTTTTATCTTATGTTTTCTACACATGTTAACAACTATTTCTGTATTATTTTTTATTGTTGATAAATTTATATCTAATTGTGGATAAAACATTTTTGTCCTCCTTATCTCTATCAA
>CAYMUD010000183.1:0-3402 GCA_964393495.1 uncultured Clostridia bacterium
TTTAAACTATATAATATTCTAATATAAATGGGAGTTAATTACAACGGGAATGTTGAGTCAAATGCATATCATAAAAATAATCTTTAGAGTCTTAAAAGATTATTCTTGAATATATGGTAAATATATAATTTTAACTTCTTCATCTATTCCGTAATAACTTTTCATAACTTTCATATGATATGGATTAACATAAGGATATGACCAACCATATTTATATAAGGGCATTTTTTTAAGTATTATAATCTCATTTGATGATTCACTTTGAAGATATTGTTGAATAGCGGTTTCGTTATATATATTTGCAGAATGATTTGTTCTATATCCACTAATATTATTCCATACAGAAATTATTGTAACAGTTATAATTACTATCTCTGTTATCTTTGAATTTATTTTTGTAGCCCATAGGAATTTCCCATACTTGTTATTTATATACTCAAAAATAATTAATCCAAGACTTATGAATATTAGTATATTGTTCGTTATATATATACTAAGAACAAGAGCCATCATACACCACATATAACGATTTTTTTTGAATTTTATAATTGTAGTTGTAATTGTTATAAAATATAATATAACTGTACTAAGTAAAATTCTATAGTCATAAACAGGCGATATAATCATCATAAATTGGGCTCCAAAAGCCAATATTAAACTTATTAGAACCATATCATTTTTCTCATTGATTAAATTATAAACTCCCAAATATATTAAACCAATAATAAACACTAAAATCCCTACCAAAACAGCTGATAAAATTAACCTGTTAGAAGCGCCTAATGGCATCACAGTTGTATAATTCCCTCCAAGTTTCAATACTAAAACAAAGCAAAAAACACTTATAGACAGTAAAGTTTTACTTAGGAAACCCTTATCTTTTTTTGATGTAAATATACATATAATACAAATTAAGAGTAGTAAATTATAGATTTCCATATCTTTATATAAAAATAACATTTTTACTATGTTTTCAATATTTTCTATTATATTAATTTTTATACCTTCTATATCTGCACGAATGAAAGTACCTGGAGCTAAAACAACTGTTAATCCCCCTACAAATGAAAGCAATAATGTTAAATAATGGTTGAAACTAAGTTTTCTATTATAAATTAATTTAGAACTCATAAGAATAAGTAAAATTCCTCCAAAAGTTATAGCCGTAGCTTGCTCAACTGTCATGCCGGCTAATAAGGCAATTAAAGGTAAATACCAATATTTCTTTCTAGTATAAATACTTTTCTTCAAAAAATAAAATGTTGCTAAAGCAAGTAACATAGGAAATAAGTAGTTAAAAGATCCATCTACCCAAAAAATACTCTGCCTAGTAATATCTATACTTAACATAGAAAATAAAATAACTACTAAAACTACAGCATATTTATAATCTTCCTTATCTTGTGTTACAAGTTTAGCTACTAAAATTACAACTCCTATAATCATCAAAGGGTTCACTATCATGAAGAGATTTGTTTTAAAATATAAAATTAGCGTTACTATAAAATGCACAAAAGCTCTACCATTTATATACATATAATGATCCATATGCTTTCTTAAAAAGTTTTCTTTTAAAAAGCTTCCATAATAATAATCATCTCCATACATATGAATGAACTTATGCTGATATAAAAGCAGCATAAAATAAATGATTAAAATTATATAATGCCAATACTTTTCAAAAAAACATTTGAATTTAATTCTCATTTTTTAAACCTTTCTATCAGCTGATTTAATGTGTTCTCTAATAATATACTTAGGTCTAGATTTTATTTCATAATAAATCTTTGCAATGTATTCAGACACAATTCCAATCAATAAAATTTGAATTCCTCCTATAAATAGTATCACCGCCATCATAGACGGATATCCCGGTTCTTTTATTCCAAAAAACAATGCTTCTATAATAACTTGCAAAAGAAACAAAAATGCTCCAAAGGAAATAAGAGTTCCAATAATAGTTGCAATTCTTAGCGGTGCTGTAGAAAAAGCTAATATTCCTTCAATGGCATAATTAAAAAGATTTTTAAAAGTCCATTTGGTTTTGCCAATAGGTCTTTTTACGTTATCCACTTTTATATATTTTACTTTAAACCCAACCCAGCTAAATATCCCTTTAGAAAATCTATTATATTCCTTAAGGTCAAGTATTGCATCTACCACAATTCTTTTCATCAACCTGAAATCTTGGGCTCCCTTTACTATGCTAGTATCTGTAAATTTTCTCATAATAATATAAAACAAATTTGAAAATTTTCTTTTAATGAATGATTCCCCTTTACGATTAATTCTTTGGGTAGTTACAGTGTCATATCCTTTTTCAATATATTTTATCATTTCTAATAGCACTTTGGGTTGATGCTGGAGGTCTGCATCCATTACAAGGATTAAATTTCCTTTTGAATTACTGAGACCAGCATATATTCCAGATTCCTTACCAAAATTTCTAGAGAAACTAATAAGAGAAACTCTTTTATTAGTTCTGTGAAATTCTTTAATGATGTCAGGTGTCCGATCTGTACTTCCATCATCAATGAAAATTATTTCATAATCATATTTTATTATGTTTAATATCTTTTTTATCTCATTATAAAACATTTCCAAAATCTGTTCTTCATTATAACATGGCACTACAATACTTAATAATTCTTCTTTCAAAACAATCCCCCAATCTATGCTTTCATTTCTTAAGATTCATTATAACAATACCTACAAGAATAACTATCGAACCAATTGTATTATAAATCGTGAGTTTTTCTTGCAATATAAAATATCCTGCAAATAAGACCAAAACATAAGCTAAGCCTACTAGAATAGGATACATATAAGTTAAATTAAATTTTTGCAAAATAACTGTCCAAATTAAAAACGAAAATACATAGGAAATAAATCCTAGCATTAGTTTCCAAGGCATAACCATATGAATTTCACTATTATGAATTAAAAAATTAAATGATTGTCCTCCTATTTTAAGTAATACAAGTCCCGATACCGTAAAAAACAAGTATAATACTACTAACAAATAAATCATATATAATTGTATGATGTTCTTATGTATTAAACACCATAATCTCCTTATTTCATATATTTAGGTTGTTAAAGGTAACCTATAATCCTAAATGCCTCTTATAATCATACTTCTCACTTTTAATTTTCTTTTAATTATCTCTAATCATTGAGATAATTAAATAAACAATTGGATTATATCACGTATTTTTTTTTCAAAAATGAAAGTATATTTTTTCATAAGCTCTCCAATCTATTTAGACAATCTTTCAAAAATCTAATATAATAAAATTTACTGAATTGTACTAGTAAAGAATATGGAAAATTTCTAAATTTATATTCAGTCTTAATCTTATTTTAATATTTGATTAATTATCTTCTCATTTCTTTGTTGTA
>CAYMUD010000184.1:0-3395 GCA_964393495.1 uncultured Clostridia bacterium
GGACAAAGACTTTTTAAAAGACCTTCTTATGTTCTACTCTTCAAAAGAAGAAAAAATGGTAACTTTAGATGAATATGTATCTAGAATGGCAGAAGAACAAAATTATATATATTATGCAGCAGGAGACTCTAAAGAAATGCTAAAAAAACTACCACTTACTGAAGCGGTAGCCGACAAAGGTTATGAAATATTATACTTTACTGAAGATGTGGATGAATTCGCAATAAAAATGCTATCAGAATATAAGGAAAAAGAATTTAAATCCGTATCCAGTAGTGATATGGAAATAGAAGATAATGATGAGACCGAAGAAGATTCCCCTGAAGAAGATATGAAAAAAGAAATCTTTGAATATATGACCAAGTCTCTTTCAGGTAAGATATCTAAAGTTAAAGCATCCAAAAGATTAAAAAACCATCCAGTTTGTTTATCTAACGAAGGTGATGTAAGTATAGAAATGGAAAAAGTACTTAAAAATATGCCTAATAACCAAAATATACAAGCTAACAAAGTATTAGAAATTAATATCAACCATAAAGTTTATAAGGCATTAGAAGATTCCTATAAAAATGATAAAGAAAAACTAGATTTATACACAAATTTACTTTATAACCAATCTTTACTTATAGAAGGACTTCCTCTTGAAGATCCTGTAGAATTTTCAAACAATATATCTAAAATTATGGACTAAATTATAGGATGATGCTGAGTTTAAGCATCATCCTTAATTATATTACTTATAATACTAGCTACTTCCCCTCTTCTTATATATTCCTCAGGTCGAAAAGAACCATCAGGATAACCCTCCATGATTTTTCTTTTTGCTAAAAATATTATCTCTTCTTTAGCCCAATGATTATCTACATCAGTAAAAAATCTAACTTTCTTTAGTTCACTAATGATTTTTTCAAAAGGAAATTTTTCTCCAGGACAAAAAGGCTTTCTAATTGGATCAATTTCGCTATGTGCTATTATATGTTCTCTATCAACAAGTATATTTTTGCCGTAATTTTTATACACGTAATCTATGATATACCTATGAAGATAAATACTAGAATCAAGCTGTTTTTTTGTGAGATTCCCTTTTGTTTTTTGATAAACTCCTTCGTGTTCTATAGATATAGTATATCTATTAGGATTAATATTTCTTTTTTTTATATTTTCTGATATTGCATATCCAATATCTTTCAAATAAAGTCCGTTCCCCCAAGCCATATCCCTAATATTTACAAATTGGTATATACTTCCATCTTTGCCAACTAGAAAATGAGCTGAAGATCTTGTGTTTTCTACACTCGTAAACCAGGAAATACAACTTTCCTTACTTCCTTGAGATATATGATTTACAATAATATCTGGAACTACATTTTTTCTGCTGGAAAAATTTGTATGTTCATTTCCAACAAATATTATTTTATCTTTCATTTTCACCTCCATAAAAAAACTACCTATATTTTAAATAGGTAGTCTTTAAAGAAATTACTATATTATTTTACACAAATCGCATCTATTTCTACTTTTACATCCTTTGGTAATCTCGCTACCTCTACTGCACATCTTGCCGGTTTATGCCCATCAAAAAATTCTTCGTAAACCTTGTTCATATAAGCAAATTCATTCATGTCTTTTAAGAAAACCTGACACTTAACAATATTTTCAACTTCATATCCCGCTTCTTCAACTATGGCTTTTATATTTTCTAAAGATTGTTTAGTTTGTTCCTCAATTTTTTCACCCACTAAAGTCATTGTTTCCGGTACAAAAGGTATCTGTCCCGACACAAATAAAGTTCCCTTAGCTTCTACTGCTTGAGAATAAGGACCAACAGCTGCAGGTGCTTTTTTAGTTTTAACTAATTTCATATGTAAATTCCTCCATTAATTTATTTAAAATATTTGATTTATCCTGTATAATTATATCATAAGGTATAAATACCATCAATAATCACAATTTGTTATTAAATGTTTATAAATATCTTACGATATAGTATATAATAGTAACTAAAGGAGGATCTTATGAACAAAAGAAAATATTCAAGAGTTGTTTTTGAAACAAAAGCCTTAATAAATTTTAATAATAACCGAATTGAAGGAAAAGTAGAAAATCTTAGTATGAAAGGAGCTTTCATTAAAACTAAAAACCCGATTAATCTTTTAACCGGGGATGAAGTAAATCTTAAATTAAACCTTACAGGAACAACATCTAAATTAGCTTTAGATCTAAAAGCTACAGTAAAAAGAATAGATGAAGATGGTTTTGGTGTAGAGTTCATATCCATTGACCTAGACTCTTTTGCATATCTTAAAAATATTATTGCATATAATAGTGGAGAATACGAAAAAATACTTAAAGAATTTGAAAAGTCATCAAAATATGATGACTAATTATTATCTTCCTCTAAAAACCATTTAATTCTTATACCTGTATCCATAGATCTAGCCTTTTTATACAGGCTATTTTGTAGTGTAATTAAATCTTCTGAATCTTCAGGAAAGCTTGTAAATTCAATAATTGGTTTAAAAGATGTAGGAAGCATTCTTTCTCTAGTTAAATGATTATATCTTTCAAAAACTTTATCTTTTATAATGACTGAATTTTCTTTATTACAAAATGGGAATACTCCTAAAAAATATCTAGTATGAAACCTTATAAAAATATCCGTCTTCCAAAATAATTTCTTAATTTCATTAAAATATATATTAGAATAGTAATTATGCTCAAGTTCATCCATCTCAAAGTCTCCTTCTTGGTCAACGACTAAGGATGTAAACATCAAAGTAACTGGGAATTTTCCTTTTTGAGCCTTCCTAATCTCTCCTTGAAGATAATTGTCAAAATCAAAAGATACTAATTCTATATAACTATTTCTTTTTTCATCTACATACCTTTGAACTTTTGAATACAATGTATTATCTTTAAATGGAATAAGGATTAATTCACTTACCCCAATTTGTATCCCTTTGATATGAAAGTTTCTCTTTTTGTTAGTGGTTAATACTATAACTGGCACTTTGTTTTCTTTATTCATTAATTTGCTTATAATATCATAATCTTGAATTTCATCAATGTGAAGTATAATACAGCATAATAAATCTTTGTTATCCTTTATCTCCTTGAACATAACCTTGTCTGAAGTACATTCTAAGATATCCAAACCTAAAGGTTTTAACATATCTTTTATTCTTATTCTCATTAACCCAGCATTTTCTTTTATAATTATTTTAAAAGATTCTTTTTTCATATTACCCCCCTTAAATTTTAAATCAACTATATATTAATATTAAACTAATTAAAACTCAAGCAAAACCATTTTAAACTAGCTTTATATACTAAACAATTCCATTTTCTCAATTCTATCAAAAGCTTCTTTTAATTTTTCTACTTTAACAGTACAA
>CAYMUD010000185.1:0-3257 GCA_964393495.1 uncultured Clostridia bacterium
CAAGCAGTTGAGGGAGGAAAAGCTGACTATAAGCTTGAACTCACAAATGTAGGAAATGCAGTTATTAAAAATATAGATATAATAGACATACTTCCATATATAGGAGATGAAGCAATATTAAATTCTACAGCAAGAGAAAGTGAATGGAGGCCTAATTTAATTAGCCCATTACGAGAAGGCAATTTATCAACTGGAGCTGTAAACTACGATCTAGATGTAGACTACAGTATAAGTTCTGATAAAAATGTTGTTGAATTAATAAGAACTGAACCAAGTGATTTAGAACAGTGGATGGACCAGATTCCTGATGATTTTGATATAACATCAATAAAAACTCTCTACTTCCAAATTAATAATATAAACGATGGAGATGGTTTGGATTCAGGAGAAACTATAGAAATAAATTGGAGCATGAGAGCTCCTGTAGGTACTCCCGGTAATAAAACAGCTTGGAATTCAGTAGCAACAGAAGTACAGCTATATGATGGAGAATATTTATTAAAAACTGAACCTATAAAAGTAGGTTTTGAAGTATTAAATGACATACATGGACAAATTGGAAACTATGTATGGTTTGATTCAAATAAAGATGGAATACAAAACGATGGATACGACGAGGAAGAAGCAGGAATAAATGGGATAAGAGCAAAACTGTATTTTGAAAATACAACAGGAGAAACTATATTTGTTGATGAAACTTTAACAGCTGATGATTATGATGGTAATCCTGGGTATTATCTTTTTCCAAACTTGACATCAACAAAAAATACAGGAAAGTATTATGTAGTATTTGAAATACCTGATATTTATGATATTACATCAAAAGATGCAACCGATGAAACTACTACTGAAGTCACTTTAGATTCAGATGGAAATACAATCTATGTAGAAAATAGTAAAAGATATTCCAAAACGGACTATATTGAGCTAGAATACAGAGAAGATTATTCATATCCTTACAGACAGTTAAACTGGGACCTAGGACTGATTGGAAGCTCCCAAGCCGAAGCATCTGGACAGCTTACAAAATCAGCACTTGTAGGACCATACAATGTAGGAGAAACTGTAAACTACAGTTTTCAATTTAAGAACACAGGAACAGTTCCTATTCACAATATAAATATTTCAGATGAAATGGATAGAAGTCAGAGTGGATTTGAGTTTACAGAAGTAGGATTGAGTACTACTAATATGAGTATTGTTGAAGAGAGTTTACTTGTAGATGATATAATAAATGATTCAAATTTCACAGTACTCAAACTTAATCCAGGAGAAACATTATACTTTAATGGAGAATACACCGTAACACAAGATGATGTATCTACAACATCAGCTCTTGAAAATACTGTTACGATAAATGCAAACGAGCTTGTAGATCCTTTAACAGATAGTGAAAGCGTAGATATAGCAGATATTTCTATTAAAAAAGAGGCAGATAAGACGGTAATAGAACCTGGAGTTGATGGTTATAATATTGCGAATTACACAGTAACAGTTGTAAACAACAGTAATATTACACTGGAAAATATAGTAGTAAAAGATCCTATGATAACAAAAAGCTCACTCACTACTACTTCGAATATTGTTGAAGATGAACAGGGAGTTAAAGTATTAAATATGACTCCTGGGCAGGAAGAAGTTGTAAACTACACATATACATCAGCTAAGATTGATTTAGGAAGTGTAATAAATAATACAGCAGAAGTAATACATAATGATATTAGAAACACAACTAAATCTGATCAAATTAAAGTTGATACACTAGGATTGGAAGTAAACAAGGAAGAAATATCAGAGGGACCTTATAAAGTTGGAGATCAGATAGATTATAAAATAACTATAAAAAACCTAGGAACTTCTGACATAAAGGACGTATACTACATTGACAGACTTTATAATAAAGAAGGTGCAAGTAGTTTTACAGTTCTAGACAATAGCACAATAGCGGCAATAGAAGGAGGAGAAGAATTTACTAAAAACATTCCATATATTCTTACTCAAGAAGATATAGATGTTTTAAACAACTCTGATTTGATTAATACCATAGAGGTTACAAGTGATGAAATAAATAGTGATCCTCTAACAGATCAGGCTGTTAAAAGCACATACGATATTCAGCTCACAAAGAGCGGTCAAAAAGCTGAAAATGAATTTTTAGAAATAGGTTCTGAAGTATTATACACATTTACAATAAAAAATACGGGAAGTAAAACTTTAAACAACATTGAACTAAATGATTCTAGAATTGGTTATTCAACAAGCATATCATCTATTGAACCTGGAAATACAATAGAAAAGCAATTCACATATACAGTTGTAGAAAATGACTTAAAAGGCATAATTAAAAATACAGCTCAGGTATCAACATCAGAAGGAGCAGAAGATTCTGATTGGGATATAGTAGGAGATTCTGATATTAAAATCATTAAAAATGTAGTAAAAAGTCATAACCAAAAAGACAATATTATTTCAAACTACAACAGCATAATCGGAAGTAATAGCATAACCACAAATAGAAATTCAGAGGTTACATACATTTTTACAGTAGTAAATACAGGTGATACCGTATTAAAAAATATAAGTATATCTGATTCTGCACTGGGGGTTGGTCAGGGAGATATGACCTTTATTCCAGAACTCAGTGATAGTTCAAGCTTTAGTTGGTCTACAACTCTTTCCGCAGCTGAAGGAAGACTTGTATTCTACTATGAAGATTTATCAAAAGGAAACTTCACAAATACAGCAAAGACAGAAGGAACTCCTTCTTACGAAAGTGGAGAAATAATAACAGAACTAGAAAAAGTAAGTGATAATGATTCAGCAAACACACGAATACCTCAAGTATTAAGATCTTCAGTAGGAGATAGATTGTGGTTTGATATAGATAAAGATGGTAAACAAGATTCTAGCGAAAATGGAATACCAAACATAAGAGTATACTTAAAAGATACTTCAGGAAATCACTTCAAAACTGTTAGAACGGATGAAAATGGATACTATTTATTTGAAGATTTAAATCCAAATCCATATTTAATAGAAGTAGATAATCAGGATATATTAGAACTTGAAGTAACCCAAACTTACGAACTAGACGGCACATTTGATAATTCTGTTAGAGTAGAACTTAGAGGTGGTCAAGATAAAAGGGATGTAGACTTTGGATACTACTTAGAATCCGATGATACTACAACAGATGAAGCTGTAGAAACAACAACTGAAGATGCTGTAGAAACAACAACAGAAGACGCAATAGAAGA
>CAYMUD010000186.1:0-3241 GCA_964393495.1 uncultured Clostridia bacterium
AGAGTAAAAACAGTATTAAGAGAAAGAGAACTTAATATAGAAGTAAAGTAGTCTATATGAAAGGAGTACTATTGAAGTGGAGAGAAATAAAAGAAAACAAAGAATTGGAAAAGTAGTAAGTGATAAAATGGATAAAACGGCTGTAGTAACAGTTGAATCCTTTAATTCACATCCTTTATATAAGAAGCAAGTGAAAGTAACTAAAAAATTCAAAGTCCATGACGAAAACAATGTTTGTGGTGAAGGTGACACAGTTAAAATAATGGAAACTAGACCTTTATCTAAAGACAAAAGATGGAGACTTGTGGAGATAATAGAAAAAGCGAAATAATCTTTACGTAAGTGAAGGGAGGTTATCACATGATTCAGAATGAATCCAAACTTAAAGTAGGAGACAATTCGGGAGCTAAAATAATACAAGTTATTAGAGTTCTTGGAGGATCTAATAGAAGATATGCAAATATAGGAGACACGGTGGTTGCTTCTGTTAAAAAAGCAACACCAGGTGGAGTTGTAAAAAAGGGAGAAGTAGTAAAAGCTGTAGTGGTAAGAACTAAAAAAGGTGTTAGAAGAAGTGATGGTACATATATAAAATTTGATGAAAACGCAGCTGTAATAGTTCAAGATGATAAAGCTCCGGTAGGAACTCGTATTTTTGGTCCTATTACTAGAGAACTAAGAGATGGCAATTATATGAAAATAATTTCATTAGCACCAGAAGTACTGTAATATTAGGAGGTGTAGAACATGCATGTAAAAAAAGGCGATAAAGTTGTGATTACAGCAGGAAAAGATATAGGAAAAACAGGAAAAGTTCTAGCATGCTTTCCTAAAGAAGAAAAAGTCCTCGTAGAAGGAATTAATATGCTTACCAAGCATAAAAAAGCTAATCAACAGATGCAGCAAGCTGGTATTATCCATCAAGAAGGACCTGTTAATGCTTCAAATGTTATGGTTTACTGTAGCAAATGTAAAAAAGGAGTTAGAACAAAGGTTGAAATATTAGATGATGGTAGTAAAGCAAGAGCATGTAAAAAATGCGGAGAAATGTTTGATTAATTGCTGTGAAGGGAGGTACAAGCGATGGCATCAAGATTAAAAGAAAAATATAAAAGTGAAGTAATACCTGCACTTATGGAAAAATTTGGATATGAAAGTCCAATGCAGGTTCCAAAAGTAGATAAGATAGTATTAAATATGGGAGTTGGCGAAGCTAAAGATAATATTAAAACTTTAGAAAAAGCTGTTGAAGAGATGACTATTATTGCTGGACAAAAGCCAGTAATAACAAAAGCTAAAAAGTCAGTATCTAACTTCAAGATAAGAGAAGGAATGCCAATAGGTTGTAAGGTTGTATTAAGAAGTGAAAAGATGTATGATTTCATGGATAAATTCATAAGCCTTGCTTTACCTAGAGTTAGAGACTTTAGAGGAATATCTAAAACTGCCTTCGATGGTAGAGGAAACTATTCAGTGGGAGTTAAAGAACAGCTTATATTCCCGGAAATTAAATACGATGATGTAGAAACAATTAGAGGAATGAATGTTGTTTTTACAACAACTGCGGAAACAGATGAAGAGGCAAGAGAACTATTAGGTTTAATGGGAATGCCTTTTAAAAAGTAAGGAGGTTTAATAAAATTGGCTAAAAAATCAATGATTAATAAGCAAAAAAGAAAGAAGAAATATAGCACAAGAGAATATTCAAGATGTAAGATTTGCGGCAGACCTCATGGTTATTTAAGAAAATTTGGCATATGTAGAATATGTTTTAGAGAACTTGCATACAAAGGTCAAATACCAGGAGTACGTAAAGCAAGCTGGTAATAAAATGTGAGAATGGAAGGAGGTAACATATATGGTAATGACAGATCCGATTGCTGATATGTTAACAAGAATAAGAAATGGAAATCATGTAAAAAAAGGCACTGTTGATATTCCTGCTTCAAACGTAAAAAAACAGATAGCTAATATTTTAACTGAAGAAGGATATATCAAGGGATATGATGTTATAGATGATGGAAAACAAGGTATAATAAGAGTGCAGCTTAAATATGCAGAGAACAAAGAAAGAGTAATTACAGGAATTAAAAGAATATCTAAGCCTGGACTAAGAGTTTATGTTAAAAACAATGAAATACCAAAAGTATTAGGTGGATTAGGTATAGCAATACTGTCCACATCTAAAGGTGTAGCTACCGATAAAAAAGCAAGAGAAGAAGGTACTGGTGGAGAAGTTATCTGCTACGTATGGTAATTTACTTTAGGAGGTGCAAAAATGTCAAGAATTGGATTAAAACCTATAGAGTTGCCAAAGGGAGTAGAAGTTAATTTATTAGATGAAAATGTAGTTGAAATAAAAGGGCCAAAAGGTACATTAAAGAAAAAAATGGTTCAAGAACTTACTATAAAGCAAGAAGATTCTTCTATAATAGTTGAAAGGCCTTCTGATAGTAGACAACACAAATCATTACACGGATTAACAAGATCCCTAATCGATTCAATGGTTGAAGGTGTAACTCAAGGATATGCAAAAAAACTAGAAATAGTTGGAGTAGGATATAAGGCAGAAAAAAAAGGAAAAAAACTTGTATTGACACTTGGTTTTTCTCATCCAGTTGAGATGGAAGATCCAGATGGAATAGAAACAAGTGTTGAAAAAAATATTATTAAAATTACAGGAATAGACAAACAAAAAGTAGGAAATTATGCAGCAGTTATAAGAGATTGGAGAAAGCCTGAACCTTATAAAGGTAAAGGAATAAAATATGAAGGCGAACAAATTAGAAGAAAAGCTGGTAAGACTGCTGGTTAATAGGAAAGGAGTGATTGTTGGTGATTAAGAAATACAATAGAAATAAAAGTAGAAAAAAAAGACATAGAGTTATTAGAAATAGTATCCAAGGAACTCCTGAAAGACCAAGGCTGAATGTTTTTAGAAGTTCAAAACATATATATGCTCAATTAATCGATGATACTCAAATGAATACAATCGTATCATCATCTACTCTAGATAAAAAAATAGCAGATAAATTAGATGGATTAACTAAAAAAGAAGCTGCAGAAATAGTAGGAAAAGATATCGCTGAAAAAGCTAAAGAAACTGGAGTCGAAAAAGTAGTTTTCGATAGAGGCGGATATCTATATCATGGTAGAGTTAAAGCATTAGCTGAAGGAGCTAGAGAAAACGGATTAAAATTCTAGAAAAGGAGGTAATGTATGAAACGTGGACGTATTGATG
>CAYMUD010000187.1:0-3236 GCA_964393495.1 uncultured Clostridia bacterium
AGGAGTGAGAAGTAAAGATATAGCTAAAAAGGGAGAAAAGACCTACGGTACTGAAGAAATAGGAGATATCATTTGTAGATACATATAAGAAATAATGGTGAAGCAATTTTATGCTTCACCATTATTAAAATTCTACTATATCCTGAAGGATTTTACCTTGTCTCAAATCAGTTCTAAAATTTTCAGTTATTTTATTGATTTTCTCTAATTTTACAAGAATTTTCCTTTCGTCTTCACTGGTTTTAATAACCTTATGAATTCCGCCGTTTTTTATTATAATTCTTTTGTCACCCATTAAAGCAAGACTTGGGTCGTGGGTAGCCATAACTACTATCTTCTCTTCGTTTACTAAAAGGTTTAAAGCTCTTTTTTTATCGATTCCAGCATTTTCTATTTCATCTATAAGTACAATAGGAGAAGTGCTCAATATTGCTGTATCAGCTATCATCAAGGCTCTGGATTGACCTCCGCTTAAGCTTGTAATAGGAGTTGATAAGTCGAACTTTTCTCCAGCTAAATGATTCGCACCCTCTATTATTTTATTTATTATTTGTTTTTCATTTTCTATCATTCTGCTTTTTGCGTGAAGTTCTATAAATTCTTCAACGGTTAAATCCATTACAAAATTCATATTTTGTGAAAGTTGAGCAACTAATTTATTCGAGGAAGAAAATCTCCATTTTTTGTCTGCTTCTTCATCATTTATAAGTATAGCTCTCTTTGTCGGAGTGTCTTTATTGGCAGTCCATTCGATATCTGCTAGAAGTCTGCTTTTTCCCGAGCCGGTAGGACCAACTATTGAAATTATTTCGCTTTTATTAATCTTCAATTCCTTAAACCCTTCAGGATTTCCGTTTTTATCAGTTCCTGGTAAAATTGTAAGAGAATTGACATTGTCATCTTCTTCAATACCTAGAAATTCTATCATTTCATTTATATAAGATTCCAAGTCGGATTTTACTTTATTAGAATCTATAGCCCACTCTTCGATTTCCTCTTCTGTAAAAGCATACAAAATTTCTTCAATGGTTTTGTTTTTCTTGTCTTCTACTTTTAATTGATTATTTTCGAAAAAAGAAATTACAAAGGGATATTTGTTTTCTATTTCATTAATAGTTTTATTTTTGATTTCTGTATATTTTATCATTGCTTATCACCCAAATCTATTTTTTTAACATTACCCATCTGGTAATTATCTCCTATACGCGTTTCTCCTAAGCAGTAGGAACATAAAGCAGAAGGCATGGAAAATCTTAATTTTTTTCCTTTAACACTATCAACATGAGACTCTGCGTCATATAGAAGAGTGCTTAGTTCAAAAGCCCCTTGTCCTGTAAGACCGTTGATATGCATAGTAACAGCTTTAGGGTTTACTGAATGAACCTTAGATGCGAAAACTTCTCTTTCAGCTTGGGAGACTATATCTCCTTTCGTTATTACAACTATATCTGCTGATTTAAGCATTGGACCTATTTTCTTTGGTGTATTTGTACCGCTTAAATTATCGATTACACACACTGCCTTTACATCTTTAATATAAGGGGAACATCTATTACATAAACCGGCACTCTCTGTAATTAAAATATCTAACTTGTTTTCCTTTCCCCACTGTACTACCTCTTCAATATTGCTTACGAAGTAATGGTCTGGACATAAAGAACCCGAAAGCCCCTTTTTAACCGGTACATTTATTTTTTCGTAAAGTTTATCATCATCTGTATATAAGCAGTCAAATTTAACAACCCCTACTTCCAAATTTCTCTCCTTTAAAGCTCCTATAGCTTTTATTATAACAGATGTTTTCCCTGAGGAGGGAGGGCCAGATACTGTAACTAAATTCATTTTATAAACTCCTTTACACTTTCATTAAATATATCTTCGCATTTTTTAATCAAGATGCCTATATCGTTATTATTTATATAATTCCAACCTAACCACATATATTTATTTTCAGATGGTATTCTATTATCAACATTTGGATTGACACTTGGAAACTTTCCATTGTGGGAAAGTATTTCTCCAACTTCTTTAGAGGCTAAAAAGTCTACTATAGGTTTTACTTTTTCTTTCTTATCTTTTTTTGTAAGCATAAATATAGGACTAATTATTGCACCGTCCTCAGGCCATACTGGTGTCATAGGACTGTTTCTCTTAGCTAGTTTAGTAAAAAAGAAAGGCATGATAGTAACTACAGGTTTTCCAATTCTTTTAGCATGTGACTTAACCATTTCAGAAGGATGCATACTTTTCTTTAATGTTTTTCCTAATTTCTTGACCCCTTCTTCACCGTAGTTTTTGTAGATGTTTAATAAAATTGCATTAAATAGATCAAAATCACCAATTGGGAGACTAACACTATTTTCAAAATCTCCATCTAATATATCTTTCCAACTTTGAGGCATATCTCGATGACCAAGTTCTTCTTTATTTATTAAAAATACAGCCGGGACTACACCAAGCATAGAATATTCATTGTCTGGATCCTTTAGATTAATATAATTATTATTGAAATCTTTATTATATTCAGTATATCCAGAATAATCTTCAAAAAAATGCTGCTTCTTAAATTTTCCCATTAATTCTTTGTCAAAAAACAAATCGAAGCCTGCTGACATAAATATATCAGGTAAGTCATCGGAAGTTTTTCCCTTTTGAATATCTTCTTTTAACCAGTCTACACCCATTGATGCAGGTTTTAATTCATAATCTATTACAGTATTGTCTTCTTTATTTTCGTACCATTTATTAAGCGCTTCTAATAGAGGATTCTTTACAGGGCAAGGTAAAATTCCAAGAATTTTAATGTCTGCTTTTTCTTCATTTTCTTTAATACCCGAGCTTACATCTTCTTCCATGTTGTTTTCAATTAGGTCAAGCAATCTTTCTTCAAAGGTTTCAGGATTAATTTTTTTAGATTTTAATGCTGTTTCTAAATTTATCTCTTTACCAATGTTTTTTCGTTTGCTTTCATCTTCTATAGTAGTAAAGCCCAAAGATATTAATAAATCTTTAGCTTCATTATATTTCTCTGTAACATGGTAAACAGTATCTTTCATATCAAAATATTTATTTGCCATAATAGTAACTCCTTTTTATATTATGGCTATATGATAACACTTGCCACACAGATAGTATGTAACAATCGTTACAAAAATTTCTAAAATTCTCGAATAGGTGGTTCTTTCCTTTTATATGTAAGAAGTAAGATAGAAAAAATAATAATTCCTGCACCAAGT
>CAYMUD010000188.1:0-3207 GCA_964393495.1 uncultured Clostridia bacterium
TAATTTTCTTCAAGATGACCTCCTATTTTTAAATAAATTCAATAAATTTAATGTTGCAATTTTTAATGTTTTTCAATTTGTGTAATCTAATTGACATATGATCATAACTATTATAACATTTAAATGCTCTTTTATTATTAGTTTTATTAAACCATATTTTGATTTATAAATCTAGCTACAAAACCATAATTTTTTTTGGAAGGTAGTTGCCTAAAGTATTAATTAAAAAAAATTATTTTTATAAAATAGATTCTTCGTAAGAAAGAAGGCCATATTATGAATTCACTACTTATTATAGGATTAATTATACTTGCTATAGCTATTCTAATGTCTATGGTAGGCAAGGGTGGAGGTAATTTTTATGTTCTTGCAATGGTTTTAGCTGGAACATCTATGCATAAAGCAGCAAGTACTTCTCAAATTATAATGATGACAACTGCATTTACATCCATGCTGGTTTTTAATAAAAGTAAAGTTGTGGACTGGAAGTTAGCTTTAGTTATAGATCCCCCTACAGATATTATGGCATTTGTGGGAGGCTATTTTGCAGGATATATAGATGCAGGTACTTTAAAATTAGTTTTTGCAATCATACTGATTATAGTATCTATATTTATGTTTTTGAAAGTTAAGGAAAACCCAATACCTAAAAAAAATAAATTTGGCTACTGGAATAGAGAGTTTGGAAAATATAATTATACGGTTAACCTTTGGCTAACTCTTCCAATTACTGCATTAGTAGGGTTATTTGCAGGAGCAATAGGAATTTCAGGAGGAGCTTTTAAAATACCTCTAATGGTAATGCTTTGTGGTATTCCTATCGAGGTAGCTGTAGGTACATCTTCTGCAATGGTTGCTGCTACAGCTTTGATGGGGTTTATAGGTCATGCAGTAAACGGAAACTTTGACCTAAAATATGCAATTCCTTTAGCACTAATTGCTATGGTAGGAGGTTTTATAGGAAGTAAATTTGCACTGAAAAGAAAGCCGAAAAACTTAAAAAAAATCTTTGCTGTAACAAATCTACTTGCTGCAGTAATGATGATAATTAATATATTAAATAACTAACAGTGCTATCTCATAATATGAAAAGCCCATAGTCTTTTAGATGAATAAAATCATTTAATATATATGGGCTTATTTTTTTAATCAAATATCCTAATATCTTCCTCTTCTATCGGTGTATGAACTCTGTAGGTAGTCAAGGAAACAGGTTGGAGTTCATGGTTATATTCATATTCAAAAAATGCTGCATCTAGAAAATAAAGGTCATCTACAGTAGTTATATTATATGCCATTATCTTATCCCCAACATCATTGTATTCATAATGAACTGTTGTATTTGTATCATTTCTTTCTGTTATTGACTTCATTAATAAGTCTTTTTCATATTCATAATTAGTAGTTGCTTTTAGTTTTTCCACTTCTGGTGAAGATTGAACCATTTTTGAATTATTTCCATTTTCATCTTTATAAATAATTGCTGTCAAAGCTACACTACCGTCTGTATTATAAGAAGTTACTATTTCTTTATCTTCTTCATATGAGTATTCTGTTAGCATTTCTAAACCACTCTCATAAGCTATTTTTACTTCTTTAAGTACCTCTTCTTCATATGAATAGATTCGGGTAGCTATTAAACTCCCTTCGGAATAGCTTTTTTCTTCAAGTACATCATTATTTTCGTTATAAATAAATCCAGTTCGAACTTTATTATCATTGTTTTCATTAGTTCTTTCTGTTATATTTCCTTCATCATCATACTCGAATGTAGATTTTGATACCGACTCTATATCGTAAGATACCCCGTCTATTTCTACTTTCCCATCTTCTATTACTCCATCAAAGGTTTTTATGTCTTCTGGAGTTAAAGATTCTTCCACATCTCCACTTTGACATCCTGATAGTGCTAAAATCATAATAAGTATAATTCCTAGTATTTTTTTCATAAGTCCTCCTAATAAGAAATTTTATTTCACTATATACTATCATGTTTTATATAATATAACCTTTATGTTGCAAATAGTTTAGGAAATTTTAATAAATTATTATATTTAGGCTCGTACTTGTTAGTCATTCATCCAATCAGGCTTTTCTTTGCTAAAGGGTCTTATCTTATATTTTTTTTCATGTTCTTTTATTATTTTTTCAGCAGTTTGAGAATTTTTTTTATATTCTTCTATAAGTTCTTCACTAATATCCGAACTAAAAGGACAGGTTGCAATACAAATACCACAGTCAGTACCTAATATCCTCCATTTTCTGTAGCATTCTTCTCTATTTATCTGCCATCTTTTTATTCCGTTTATATCAAATTCCTTGTCTTTGGGTATAGCTTTTGCTGGACAGGTGCTTATGCATTTTTTGCAAATTTCACAAAAAACATTAACATTGAAATCTGATTCTTTGTCAATAACCAAAGGCATATCCGTAGTAACTGCACCTAACCTAACCCTTGACCCGTATTTTTCTGTTATCAACATTCCATGTCTTCCTATATCCCCTAAGCCTGCTTTCTTCGCAGCTAAAGGCAGCATAATTTCATAATTTCCATCCATATGATTACGAGCATTATACCCTAGTTTTTTTATATAATAGGTCAACATCATTCCTATCACAGCTCCATCGAGATATGCTTTTGTAACTTCTATAGATTCTATTAATTGTGGTGCTGAATATATATTATTTTTATCCATTTCTACTGCAAATAGAATTGTATTTTCATGTTTTGGTTCTACTTTTTCTCCATAGTTACTATCATCTCTACCACGGTGACTGTAGTAATAACTTTCATCACATTTAGTTATTCCTATACCTACCGAGCCGTAGTAGGAAGCTATTCCTTTTATTTTTTTAGTGAAAGTTTCAGGTGTTGCTTCTATTTTTTTAGGATTTTTTTCCGGGCCCTCTACTAATCCTTTTATATCTGATAAAAAATTGAAGGTTGCAGAAACTAAGGGGGTATTTAGTTCATTAAACATTGCGGTATCTTCAGAATCCATATCCGGCATAGCTCTTAACTCATCATCAATATCTTTAATTTTTTTTCTTCTACTATAGTAATCTTCATACTCGGGAGTTCCTTTTTTTCTTTCCATTCTTGAAAACATTATATCTCTTTCGTCTACTCTTTTCATATTCAACCTCTTTTAACCTTTAATATTTATAAATCTAATATCTCAGTGTAGCTTTCATTTTGTTTGGTTC
>CAYMUD010000189.1:0-3205 GCA_964393495.1 uncultured Clostridia bacterium
ATTTTCTCTTATAATATCGAGGATTTTCTCTTCAGGATATAAATAAACTTCTTCTCTTTCGATAAACCTAAAGGTATTCATTTCAATAGGAAAATCGTCTATTAAGGATTCTCCGTTTTCATCTAATATTCTAGTTAAAATATGTGCAGTTTTTGTAAATTCTGAATAATTAAGTTCGTCTTTTAATATTTGGATAGTAAAACTTGGTATATTTTCTGCCAGTAACACACCATTCCTATCATATATATTCCCTCTTGGAGCTTTAATAGATATATCTCTTATTCTTTTTATATCGGATTCTAGTCTATACTCATCACCTTCAATTAAAGTCAGAGTAGACAATTTAAATACCAGTAGAGATAATAAAATTATTACTATATAAAAAAATACTACATGTCTATTTTTAAAATTAAAAATATTAATTTCAATCACCTCTTGTTCTCAATAATACTTGACTTTTATTCCTAATCTATCTAATAGGAAAAACTCAATTTTTAAAATAGGATACAATAAAGCTAAATTTAATATAGTTTCTATAATAATAGGTGTTATAACATTTATTAAGCTTCCTGTATTTATTCTTAAGAAAAATATTATTATATAAAAGAATCCATTGTAAACTATTGACATTATACCCGTTGCCGCAAAATACGTTAGATAATCTTCTTTATAGACATTTTCTTTGAATGTTCCTAAAAAGTAACCCGTAATAAAATAAATAAGTGTGTTTATACCAAAAGAACCTAGGTACAACACATCTGTAAGAACTCCTAGAAAAATGCCTAAACTCCCTCCATAATATTCTCCTAGTTGTACTGAGAATATTATTAAGAAAAGAAGAGATATATTAGGTATTATGTCTATAATTGTTATAAAATGCATAACTGTCGACTGTAAAACAAAGCTTACAAATATAATAATAAATGGGTAAAGTTTTTTCATAATATCACCTTTCAATCTTTAAAACATAAACATTATGAATTTCTTGAAAATTTACGACAGGTTCAACTTCTAAATCTATTGTAAGACCATCATTTCCTTCTATACTTACAACTTTTCCTATATATAGATTTTGAGCATATACCTCTCCTAATCCAGAAGTAACTAAAGCATCTCCTACTTTAATTTTGTCTCCTTTAGAAAAAGTATATCCTTTTATCGTATTATCTATTTGTCCTCTTAATATCCCACTTGAATTATTTTTTATATTTCTAAAACTTATACTACTATTTATATCCACTATAGTAATAACCTTTGCCCAATTACTACCAACATCTATAACCTTACCTACTAATCCAATCACGACTAGATCCTCTTCCACCTCTGCAGCCTGTACAATTATATCGTCTATTTTAACACCTTGTTTTGTTCCTTTATCTATAGTAAACTTTTTAAACCAGTTATTTGGATCTCTACTGATAATCTGAGCTTTTTCATAATCATAATCTATCATTTTTCTCATTGTATACTCGTTCTTTAAATACTCTTTGTTTTCAACTATGTCTAAAAGAATTCTGTTTTCATTTGCAAGTTTATATAAACGCTCTTTCAACTGTTCATTTTCTTCTCTTACTTTATATATTTCTAGTATAGATTCGTATGAATTAGAAAAAATTCTACCGAAATTATAAAGAACTTTTTGAATTGGTGATGTTAATGTCCCAATAATATTTTCTCCTGAGTTAGTCCCTACATTGTAAACAGACGTATAGCCAATAGCAATAATTAAAATCATACAAATAAAAATAACTACTATTCTTTTTATAAGTTTTTTATTTTCCACATAATCACCACTTACTGCAGGTTTTTAAACCTTTTTAAATTTTCGCAAACTATTCCCGTACCTTTTACTACACAATTTAAAGGATCATCAGAAATATTCGTAATTATTCCAGTTTCTTTTTCTATTAATTTATCTAATCCTTTTAATAATGCTCCACCACCAGCAAGATTAATTCCATTTTCAGAAATATCAGATGCAAGTTCCGGTGGAGTTTTTTCAATAACTCTCTTTATAGATGCAATTATAGAATCCAAAGAATCTTTAATACATTCTCTTATTTCTGAATCCTTTAACTTAACTTTTTTAGGTAATCCAGTTACTAGATCTCTGCCAGTTATTTCTAATTCTTTAAGTTTATCTTCTTTTTCATAATTGACATCATAATCCTTATAAGCATTTCCAATTTGTTTTTTTATTCTTTCTGCCGATTTAATACCTATTTCTAATCTATAATTCTTCTTTAAATATTCTTTAATATCTTCATCTATGTCATCGCCGGCAATTTTTATAGACTCGCTTTCTACTATTCCTCCTAAAGACATTACAGCTGTATCAGTAGTGCCACCACCTATGTCTACAATTATATTACCTTCTGCTTTATGTATAGGTAAGTTTGACCCTATTGCTGCTGCCATTGGTTCTTCAATCAGTATAGCTTTCTTACCACCAGCGCTTTGTGATGCCTCCTCAACAGCTCTTCTTTCTACAGAAGTGACCCCCGTTGGTATACCAATTACTATAATAGGCTTAAATAAATGAAATCCCTTTAAAGTCTTTTTAATAAAATATTTAAGCATCATCTGAGTAATTTCAAAATCAGCAATTACACCATTTTCTAATGGCCTAATTGTTATTATATTCTGTGGAGTTCTTTCCAACATTTCGCTTGCTTCAGTACCGATAGCTATAACTCTGTTGTCCTTTCTTTCCACTGCAACAACAGAAGGTTCATCTATTACTATTCCTCTCCCTTTAATATAAGCTAAAGTATTTGCCGTACCAAGATCAATTCCTAAATTTTTTGAAAATCCGTCTAGAAAAGACATCTAAAACCTCCTTAAATAATATTTTCTTCCTTAAAACTTAAATACTTTCCATCCCCTATAATAATGTGGTCCAAAACTTTAATTCCCATAATTTCCCCTGCTTTTATTAATCTCTGAGTTATATTAATATCCTCTCTACTAGGTTGTACTTCTCCGCTTGGATGATTATGAAGTAGTACTATAGATGCACTTGATTTTTTAACAGCTTCTAAAAATACTTCTCTCGGATGTACTATAGATGAATTAAGACTTCCAATAGATATTGTAATGATATCTATAACTTTATTTTTAGTGTCTAATAATATGATTTTAAAATATTCCTTTTTGTAATATCTCATGTCTTCCATAACTAATGCAGAAACATCTTGAGGAGAAG
>CAYMUD010000190.1:0-3203 GCA_964393495.1 uncultured Clostridia bacterium
TTTTTCTATTCTAAGTATTTCAATCATCTAAAATACCTTCTCTTTCTGTTTATTATTAAAGCTAAACAAATAGTTATAGTTGAAAAAAACAATATGATAATTACTCCTAAAGCTGAAATTTTACCGCTGCTTCCGTAGTGAAGATAAGAGTATATCTTCAAAGAAAGAAGCTGCTCTCCTGGGGGTATTAATAAAATAGAGGAGGCTATCTCTCCAGTCAGATATCCGAATCCTACATAAAATCCTGCAAATATAGGAAATATATAGTAGGGTATTTCTATTTTTATTAGTCTTCTAACCCAATTTCTTTCATATATCATTCCACTTTTTAGCAAATTTTCATCTTTTGTTTCCAGTGTTCCTTTTAATACAAAATATACAAAAGGTAGGGCTTTAAATGTATTGGCATAGTATAAAAGCGTACTTGAACCAATTAAACTTTTATATATATTAAATCTAGAAAAAAAGTTGATTAATGATATTCCAAGAAGAGACCCGGATATCAAAATGGGAATTATTATAAATATCTTCGTTAATTTTTCATTTGAATGCTTTTCTAGTAAAAAAACAATCATGGTGCTAAAAACCGAAGGTATAAAAGCAGCTTTTAAAGAATACATCATCTCTTCAGTATTGCTGTTAAATGTCTCATACAATAGTTTGAAATTAGATGAATCTAGAAAGTTTAAAAAAACAACTAAAAACATTGCTGCTATTATTAATGATGAAATGAAAACTGCTACTTTATTAAAAGTATTATACTCAAGATTATAGTTTGAGAATAAATTCATTCCTCTTTTCTTAAATTCCATCTTTTTAGAGTATTTAATAAGTATACTCAATGCTGCTAAATTAATTAGAATTAAAGGAAGCGATATATATATAATTTCACTAAAAGACGTACCCGAAGTATAATATGTGAAAATTTCCAAACTATAAGTCTTTAACTGAAAAAGTGATGGTATGCTAAAATCCGACATTACAAGTATAAATATTAATGCTGATGATGATATCCAATAGGGTTTTAACATTTTAAAGATAATGTGGTAAACTACACTTCCATCTCTTTTGTAAATTCTAGCCGAATCTATATAAGACATATCTATATTATGAAAACCTGCAGACAGTATCAAAATATTTATAGTGGAGTAGTAGGTTGATAGTACTGCAAGGGTTTTAAAAAATCCAAATCCTCCAATGCCAAAAACTCTTATCCAGCTTAATGCATGAATATATGGAGAGATTATAAATAAAGTGAAAACAGCAGAAATTATAAAAAAAGAATATTTTCTAAGTTTTTTAGTAATATAAATCAAAGCGTTGAAGCTAATAAATAAAGAAACTAATACTACTGATAAAGAAAGAGCTGCTGATTTTGTCAGCAGCCTTATTCTTCTTATATTTAATATTTCATTATAAGTTATTCCTTCTTTTAATATTAAATCAATAATGCTAAAAAATGGAATTAGAATAATAATTAATACAACTGCTGTTACGATTTTGAAAATTATTTGCTTTCTGAATTTATCTAACCAGAGCATTCTGTATTTCCTCTAGAAGCTCTTCGCTATTATCGTAAGCCTCTTGAAAATCACATTCTAAAAACTTTAAATCTGTTTCATCATTATTTAGAGATATGTCAATAAAACCCATTTCTATTAGTTTGTCTTCCGTTTCCTTCTTTAATATGTAATCTATAAATACCTTGCCTTCTTCAGTATTAGTGCATTCATTAATCAATCCTACAGTATTAGGAATAACAAGAGTACCAATGCTATCCTGATCTAAATAAAGCACCTCTACTGGTTTTCCATCCTTTACAGCAGCAAAAGCATCGTCTGTATCAGTTATGCCGAAGTCTACTTCTCCAGAGGCAACTAAATCTCTAACAACGGAATTACCATCAACAATCAAAGTATTATTGTTTTCAGCATCTACAAAATATTGAACTGCTTCATCAATACTCCAGTTTTGACTCATAACAAATAGATGAGTTAAGGTCGTTCCAAACATAGGATATGCAAGGGCTTTTTTATAATCTTTATATTTTTCATTGGTTAAATCATATACAGAACTAGGATATTGACCATCTTTGAATATATTCTTATTCACTATCATTACTCTAGCTCTTCCACCAAATCCCGTCCAGTATCCATCTTTATCTTTATATGACTTTGGTATATTTGCTGATTCTTCTGAAACATAAGGTTGGAAAACCCCTTCTTCTCTAAGTTTAAGGGTCATAATAATTTCAGAACTCCAAAAAACATCCCCCTGAGGATTATCTTTTTCAGAAATGAGCCTGTTTGCAAGTCCTGTCGTTTTGGAAGCTTCAATATCATAGACAGGAAGCACTTTTATTCCTGTTTCATTTTCGAAATCATTTAAAATTTCTTCAGCTATATGCTGGTCCACTGAAGTATATACAACTAGCTCTTTATTCTCCTTTTCATCACTTATATCCCCTGAGCAAGCTGACAAAAATAATAAAATTACAAAAATATAAATCATAATTCTTTTCATAGTTCCCCCCTAATATATATTTACTAAAATTATATCATAAATATAAAAAAAATATTAAATATTTTTTATATTTTTTTGCTATATTTTATAATATTGTATATTATATTTATAAGGGTATAAAGATAGATTAATATTAAGTAAGATTTAAAAGGAGGTATTATGTACTGTCAAAATTGTGGGAATAAGGTAAGTGAAAATTCAAAGTTCTGCTCTCTTTGTGGAGCAAAACTGAATTCTGTTCAAAAAACAAAAAAGGAAAACACTTCAAAAACTCCATCTTCAAGTTCTTCAGTAGAAGAAGATAAAGCTTTAATGGTTTTGAATGCTTCTTTGAAAGAGGGTTTCTTAAAGAGTATAGGTTGCTACTTAGTTTTTTTTAATGATAGGATTGTAGTTTTTAAACTTCTGAAAAATAGACAAAATGAGGAAATTAAAAAATATCAAAAAGAATTAAAAGAATCAGGCATAGGTTTTTTGAAAAGTTCTGCAGCTATGATGAATTTTTGGAGCAGCTTTGGAGATAGATTCTACAAAATGACTCCTGAAGAAATTCTTTCTGAAGAGAAAGAAAATTTTAAAATATTAAATAGGGATGTATCTAAAATCGAATTCAAACAATCATTAACTATTCTCGATCAAGATAGTCAGCGTCAAAAAATGGGTGATATTAAAATTAAAAC
>CAYMUD010000191.1:0-3197 GCA_964393495.1 uncultured Clostridia bacterium
TCTGCTGGCTCTTCAGGTTCTTCTTCCTCTTCAGGTTCTTCTGCTGGTTCTTCGCTTTCTTCTGGTTCTTCTACTGGATCCTCGCTTGGTCCACATGCTGCTAAACTAAAAACTAATGCTAAAACTGTTAAAATTACTAAAAATCTTTTTAATAGTGTGTTCATTTAAATCCTCCTATTTAATTTAATTTAAATTCCTAAATTTAATTTATGTATCAACTTCCGTCTGAAGATGATGGTGGTGGTGCCGGTGTATCAGATGGTTCCTCTTCAGGTACCTCATCACTGCCACTCCACTCTACCCAAGCTCCGTCATACAGTTTCAAATTTCTATATCCTGCATTCCATAAAGCTGCAAAACTCTGGGCTCCTCGTATGGAAGTTTTACAAAACATTACTATTGTTTGGTCTGGTGTTATTCCTATCTCCATATAATCATTTTGTATATCTTTAGGAGACTTGAACGCTCCTGTAGAGTAATTATTGTTTTCATAATTATATAATACAGACCCTGGAATAGTCCCTGCACTAAATTCACCTTGTGTTCTTGTATCTAATAGAACAATATTGTCTTGAGGCTCATTTAAATAACCTTCTATTTCTTCCTTAGTTGAAATATAAGCTTCATTTGGTCCTTCTGCATTGAATTCTACTTCTTCAATTTCAGGTACCTCTTGGACAAATTCAACTCCTTCTTTAGCCAGTGCATTTACTCCACCGTTTATTATTTTAACATTTTCATGTCCATAAACCAATAAAGTCCACCATAGTCTTGATGCATCCATATTGTTATTAATATCATATATAATAACTAATGTATCGTTGGATATTCCCCTCAGACCCATAACTTTCTCTATTCTTTGTTTTGGTCCCAACATATTGGGATATGGTCTATCTGTAACTATTTCACTTCTAGGAATACATACAGCACCTTCTAAATGATATGCTTCATACTCAGCTTCACTTCGTGCATCTACTAGTACAACGTTGTCCTGTTCAGCTAATTCTAGAGCTTCACTTGGTGTTATTGTTACTGTTCCTTCTTCTGCAAAATCGTAGTTCGCACAGCCGCTAAGACCAGCTAACGATGCTAGGATTAAGGAAGCAATTAATATTAAAGATATTTTTCGCATTTGCATTTCCATTCCTTTCTTTTGAATTAATTGTTAAATAATACACAATATATTATATGATAAAAGGTTTTCTTTTTGATACCGTCTTTTATTATACTGTATTTGATTAGATTATACACTTTATTTTTTGATGATTTTTATATATAATACTTATTGATATTTAAATGAAAGATGGTATTTTATGGAAAACATTTTATTGAAAATAAAAAAATTAATTTTAGAAAATAAAATTGCATTATTTTTAACAGTCTATCTTGTTATTAACACGCTTTTTCTAACAAAGTATCCCTTTATGCATTCTGATGAATCCTGGTTAAGTGGTTTATCAAGAATTTACCTGGAAAATAATTCTCCAATAATCACAGAATCATTTTTTGATCTATTCCCTAGATTTCCTCACAGCATAAAAATATTTTTTCATTATATTCAAGCCTTTTTTTCGAATATAATGGGCTATAACTTATTTACTTTTAGATTTATATCATTGCTATTTGGAGTTTTCACTTTATATATTATATATAAAATAGGTCAAAAAATTCTCAAATCTAAAGTATCATCGTTTTTTTTAATGTTAATTGTTGCTTTTGATGTACATTTTATTTACACTTCTCATTTTGCTAGGCAAGAAGCTGTAATACTTTTTTCTATAATTTTTGCTTTTTACTTTTATATTTGTAAAAAGCCTTCCTTAAAAAAATCTATAATCTTAGGTATCATAACCGGTTTAAATATAGGTATTCACCCAAATAGCCTCTTCATAGCTGCGATAATAGGATCTCTATATGTTTATGATATAATATTTATTCAAAAAATCAAAGCAAAAGAACTATTAATATATATTTTTGTAACTGGAATATTTGCTGCTGTATTTATAGCAATTAATCTTTATTTTGATTCAAATTTTTTCCATAATTATAAAGAGTTTGGAGATCAATTCAATGTATTTGCTCAGCCTACTGATAGAATTAGCGAAATTAAAAACTTCTACCTTAAACTTTATTATCAGGTAAGCGGAACATATTATATACCAAACATAAAATTTCAATTGTTGTTTTTCCCATTAATTTTTGCTCTAAGTTTTATAAAATTTATAATTAAAAAAGATTTTTCCAAGTATAGATACATGGGATTGATAATCTTTACCATACTGGCAATCAATATAACCTATATTATAATAGGAAGGTATAACCAGACAAGTATTATTTTTATATTTCCCTTCTTTTGGATGTTGTTTATTATAAACTTTAAAGATATTAAGTGCAAAAATATAATTTCATTATTAGTTGCCACCTTAGTTCTTATTATATCAATTTTTAATATTATTCCATTTCTAAATAATGATTACAAAGATTATATTGAGAATATTAGCAAGCACGTAGATAGTAATGAAGCTGTATTGGCTAATTTAAATACAGAGTATTATTTTAGCTGCAATAATCTTTATGATTATAGGAACTTGAACTATTTAAAAGAAAATCATATTACTTTTTCAGAGTATATAAATAAAAATAACATAGAATATATTGTATATCCTGAAGAAATGGATTTCATTTATAATACCCGCCCCGTTTGGAATTTTATCTACGGTAATTTATATTATTATTATGAAGATATGCAGAATTTCTTAGAAAATAATTGTGAGTTAATTTACCGCTTTGATAGTCCTTATGCTATGAGATTAAGTATGTATATGTATGAAAAAAATTGGTTTGTGAAAATTTACAAGGTTAATTATTAATGAATTATTTATATAAAAAATTTAACAAGTATTTTTGTTCCTGCTACAGCTCCTAAAAACATAAAAATACCGTAAACCCATCCTGATAGTGATAGTGATGCAATTCCACTGTAAAGGGCTCCTATATTACAACCAAAAGCTATCCTTGCACCATATCCCATTAAAAGCCCGCCTATTACTGCTCCTAAAATCTGTTTTTTGTTTTTGACCCTTTTGTATTTGAATTCAGATGCAGCTAAAGCTGATATTAAAGCCCCTACTATTATTCCTATATTTCTTATACTTATAGGACTAGTTAAAAAACTTTGACTATTATCTATATTAAAA
>CAYMUD010000192.1:0-3186 GCA_964393495.1 uncultured Clostridia bacterium
AGGGTAAAAATGATAAATTATAAAGATAGGATAAGCAAACTAAGGGATTATATGGACAATATGGGTATTGACATGTGTTTTCTTCCAAAATCTGGTGAGCAGGAATACATTACAGGTATGGCTAAAGGATTGTATGATCCTACCTATGCTAACTCATATGGAGATTGGGCAAATGGAATATATATATTTCAAGATAAATCATATTTCTTAGTAGCAGAGATGATGGTTAATTTGGGTCATGTTGAAGAAGATAAATATGGAATAATCGATGAGTATGTTACAATAAATGAAGGTGTGCCAGTTGAAGATACATTAAAAAATGCTTTGGGCAATAGGCTAAAAAAGATAAGAAAAATAGCTGTTTCAAAAAATACATTTTCATCGACAATTATTAATTTAAAGAAAATCCTTGCGGAAGTAGAGTTTCTCTCCATTGAAGATTATTTAAACAGCCTAAGGATGATTAAGACAGATTATGAGATATCTAAAATGAGAGAAGTAGCAGAACTAACGGATGAAATTTTTGGGGAAATTATTCCTCTTTTAAAAATAGGCATGAGTGAAATTGACATAAAAGCGGAAATAGATCATAGGACTCTACTGAAAGGATGTGAAGGTAATTCTTTCCATACGGGAGTTTTAATAAGTGGTGGGAAAAATAAAACTCACTGGAGCAATACTTCTGGCAATATAATAGAAGAAGGTTGTACTGTAGCTTTTGATTTTGGATTAATGAAAGATGGGTTTTGCTCTGATTTTGGAAGGACTGTATATGCAGGTGAACCAACAAAAGAAATGGTAAAAATTCATGAAACAATAATGGAAGCTCAAAAAATAGCTATAGAAGCAATGATTCCAGGAATGATTACATGTGAAGATTTGAATATGATTGCTAGAAATTTGATAAAAGACCAAGGCTATGATGATGGCTTCAGACATAGGTTAGGACATTCTATAGGAAGAGATGTACATGAATATCCTTATCTTATGCCGGGATATAAAAATATTATTCAAAAGAATATGACATTTACAATAGAACCATCAGTGATTATTGATAATGAATTGCTTATAAGAGTTGAAGATGTTGTAGCTGTAGGAGAAAAAGGTGGAATTCCTTTAAGCAACTATTCTAAAGATATTATAGTGATTTAGTAATAAATACAGACTAGATAAGTAAAAAAGAAAGGAGAGAAAATTATGGAAGGTACAATAAGAAAAGATATTAAAAAAGGTTTAAAAGTAAAAGTTGTTAAAAAAAAGGATCAACGTTCAGGGGAATTAACAGAAGGAACAGTTTTGAAAATTCTTACAAATTCGCCTAATCATCCCCACGGTATTAAAGTAAGACTTGAAAGTGGTGTAGTTGGTAGAGTTAAAGAAATTATTAAATAAATTAGGGTAAAATATAAATTTGAAGAAGTTATTTGGATAAATAAAAATATAAAATGGTGTTGAATCAGATTAACTGATAAAATACCATTTTATATGTGTTTTTTGATATTACAGATTATCTATAAGTTCAAGTATTTCGGAATTTTCAGGAATGTCCTTCATAGAGTGTCCGTAGTGTACATATCTTAGTATTCCTTCTTTATCAACTAGCATCTGTGCCGGCATACGACCTAGTTTAAATATTTTGACTTCTTGACCGTATAGCTTTAATACTGATCCTTTTTCGTCAGGAAGACCGTAGAATTGAATGTTGTTTTCTTCCCAATATTCCTTAAACTTGTCGGCATTCTCTGGTCCTATTGCAACTATTATAGTGTCTTCTTCTGCAAACTTCTCATAATCTTGATGCAACTGCATCATATGCTTTCTGCAAAATGGTCAAATAAAACCTCTGTTTAATACAATTAGTACATTCTTTTTTTCCTTAAAATCTGAAAGCTTGAACTTTTCACCTTTAAAGTCATCAATTTCAAAATTCGGAGCTTGTTTATTAATTTCTACACTTGCCATTTGGCCATCTCCTTTATAGGGATATTATTAAATGTATATTAAGTTATTTAATTACATTTTATGAAAATATACGAAAATTGTCAATGTATGATATACTATTGTCAATATATGAATATAAGCTAGTAGTAAAATATGAAATGATATAAAAGTGAATTCTATAGAAATCATTTATTTATAACATTAGATTTAATAAAAACCAATAATTGCAGCCAAGGAGGTTCCAATGAAACTTGTATGTTCAAAATGTGGAATAAAAGAGGAAGTATTTACGCGGAAATCAAAATGCCAATGCGGAGGTCTCTGGAAACTTGATTTTAAACCTCCCAAGTTCGATTTATCTTTAGTTGATGATAGTGAATGGAGTATATTTCGCTATCGTAAGTTTATGGCTTTAGAAGGAGAATACTGGAGAGAGATATCTTTGGGAGAAGGGCGAACTCCAATCATAAAATTTGATGAGGATGTATTACTTAAGATGGATTATTTGATGCCTACACTATCTTTTAAAGATAGAGGAGCTGCAGTACTTATGGCTCATTGTAAATATATTGGAGTGGATTCAGTAGTCCAGGACAGCAGTGGAAATGCTGGAAACAGTATAGCAGCATATAGTGCTAAAGCTGGTATAGAATGCGAAATATTTCTTCCAGAAGGAACTTCACCTAAAAAAATAAATATGATTAAAGCGCACAATGCTAAAGTAAATGTAGTTCCAGGATCAAGAGATAAGTGTGCAAATGTTTGTAGAGAAAAAGTATATAAAGAAGGAAAATATTATGCAAACCACGTTTACAATCCCATCTTCTATGAAGGAACTAAAACATATATATATGAAGTGTATGAGCAATTAAGAAGAATTCCGGAAAATATTTTTGTGCCTTTAGGAAACGGTACATTGTTTATAGGAATAATCAAGGCCTTGGAAGAATTTATAGAAAGCGGTATAATAAAAGAGATGCCTCAAATTACGGCAGTACAAAGTGAAAACTGTGCTCCATTGGCTGAAGCTACAACAATGGGGGATGATAAACCTGTAAATATAGAACTAAAACCTACTATGGCAGAAGGTATAGCTATAGGAGAACCAATGAGAGGTGAAGAGATTCTAGATTATACTTATAAATACAATATTAAAATAATAACTGCTCCTGAAAATAGAATTCTTGAAGCGAGAAAAGCTTTAGCTGAAAAAGGGGTATACGTAGAACATACCACTGCAGCTAC
>CAYMUD010000193.1:0-3174 GCA_964393495.1 uncultured Clostridia bacterium
TTTGCTCAATCAATAGTAAAAGGCAAGACTGTAGAAGAAAGTATTAAATTTGCTAATATAGCAGGAGCTATTTCTGTAACTAAGTTTGGGGCGCAGGGCGGAATGCCAACTGTAGAAGAAATAAATAAATTTATTAAAAAAAGGAAGGTTTAAACCTTCCTTTTAAAGACTTCTAAATCTTTCATCTGTGAATTCTTCATTTTTTAAAGCTTCATCTATTTCTGAAATTAATTTTTCTCTGTCTTTGTTCAAGGTACCTTTTAAAGGTATGTAATTCGAAGCATGGTTACTTCTAAATACTGAATTTTTTAAACTTATATTTTTTAGAAAAAGTTTTGTTTCGACCGCAATTTCCTTTGGAGAAAGTATGTCAAAATTTCCTTTTTTGTATTTTGTATATAAATCAGTATTTTTTTCCATCATTAAGGTAAGAAGTGATACATAATCTGGATTGATCTGGTTTATTAAATCTGCTGATGAAAGAGCATGTTCTTTCCAGTTGTCTTTACCACCTAATCCAGATATTAAAGTTACAGAAAGTGGTATACCAGATTTTTTCGCCTTTTGTCCTGCTTGTATTATTTCCTCTCTTGTGAAACCTTTCTTTACCTTACTTAATACAAGATCGCTTCCAGATTCTATTCCTAGATATATAATTCCTAATCCTAGTTCTTTTAATTTTACTAAATCCTCTAAGGGTTTTCTTAAAATATCACCTGGAGTAGAATAAATTCCTATTCTTTCACACTCTGGGAATAATTTTTTGATTTCCTTTAAGATTGATTCTAAATCTTTAGTTTTTAAAATCAAAGCATCTCCATCTGCTAAGAAGATTCTTTTTACTTCACTATAATAATCTCTTGCATACTTTAAATCTTCAAATATCTCATCTATATTTCTTACCCTAAATTTCTTATCCTTATACATACTGCAAAAAGTACATTTGTTATGGGAACATCCAATGGTTACTTGCAAGATATAACTTTTACCCTCGCTTGGGGGTCTATAAACACTTCCTTCATATCTCATTTCAATACCTCCTGATTCTAGATTCTAACATAGAAAAGTATAATTTACAAAAGATACGAATTATAAGATTGTTAAAAAATGACAAAGTTCGCACTATTTTAATAAAAGCTAATTATATATTTAAAAGACAGCAAATATAATTAAAATTACTCCTATAAAGCGAATAAAAGCAATAAACATCAAAAAAATATTCGGTAATCATTGACTATAATATTTGTATTTGATAATATATAATGGGCTATCGAGAAAGATAGCAAGGAGGTTTATATGAATAGCAAAGAATATGATGTCATAATTATAGGTGGAGGACCATCAGGTATCTTTACCGCATTAGAACTTATAGAAAAAGATGAAAATTTAAATATACTCCTTTTAGAAAAAGGAAAGAATATAGACGATAGAAGTTGTCCTATAGGAAAAACTGTAGACAAATGCATAAAATGCAATCCTTGTTCTATAGTAACAGGATGGGGAGGAGCAGGGGCTTTTTCCGATGGCAAACTTACCTTAACTACAGAATTTGGTGGTGTTTTAGATAAGTATATAAGTAAAAAAAGATTAGAAGAGCTCATAGAATATGTAGATAATATCTACGTAAGATTTGGTGGAACAGAAGAAGTCCACGGGATGGATCAGCAGAAAGTATTAGACATAGAAAAAAAAGCTGCATCTGCAGATTTAAAGCTAATAAAAGCTAATATAAAACACTTAGGCACCGATAAAAATTATGAGATACTAAAAAAAATTCAGTACTATTTGCAGGATAAAATTGACATTGAATTTTTAACAGCAGTTGAAGAAATAATAGTAGAAAATAATAAAGCAGTAGGGGTTAAAACTAAAAAAGGTGATACTTTCTACGCTAAATATATAGCAGCTTCACCGGGTAGAGAAGGTTCTGAGTGGTTTAAAGGTGAAAGCGAAAGATTAGGACTAGGATTAAGAAGTAATGCAGTAGATGTAGGTGTGAGGGTAGAGGTGCCGGCTGTAGTAATGAAAGATATTACAGATGTGGTTTACGAATCAAAACTCATATATTACACTAAATCTTTTGATGATAGAGTTAGAACATTCTGTATGAATCCCTATGGGGAAGTGGTAGTTGAGAATACCGACGGTATAAAAACGGTAAATGGTCACTCTTATGCAGATAAAAGAACTGATAAAACTAATTTTGCACTATTGGTGTCAAAAGAATTTACAGAACCTTTTGATTCTCCTATAGCCTATGGTAAATATATAGCATCCTTAGCCAATATGCTTGGAGAAGGAGTATTAGTTCAAAGACTTGGAGATTTATTAGACGGAAGAAGATCTACACACAAAAGACTGGAAAGAAGTTTGTTACAGCCATCTTTAAAAGATGCCACGCCGGGAGATTTAAGCTTAGTACTGCCTTATAGATTTTTACAGGATATAGTGGAGATGCTTAAGGCTATGGACAAGGTGGCACCGGGGGTATATTCAAAGCACACATTACTTTATGGTGTAGAAGTTAAGTTTTATTCATCAAGAGTTGACCTAGATGGTAAACTTGAAACAAAGGTTGAAAACTTATTTGCCGGAGGAGATGGAGCAGGAGTAACAAGAGGATTAGCACAAGCTTCAGCTGCGGGAGTAGTAATGGCAACAGAAATGTTAAATAGAATTGAAAGTTAGGAGATTAATATGTCAAATTTAGTAGTATTAGGAGCCCAGTGGGGCGATGAAGGAAAAGGTAAAATCACAGATTATTTAGCTAAAGAATCAGATATGGTAGTAAGATACCAAGGAGGAGATAATGCAGGACATACTGTAGTTATAGGGGATCAAAAGTATAAATTGCATTTAATTCCGTCGGGGATTTTATACGGAGATGTACCTTGTATAATTGGAAACGGAGTTGTTTTAAATCCTAAGTCTTTAATAGAAGAAATTGAGTACCTAGAAGATTTAGGAGTTTCTTTAGACAGTCTTATGATATCAGATAGGGCACATATTATTTTCCCATACCATATAGAAATAGATAAATTGGAAGAAGAAGCAAGAGGAAAGAAAAAGATAGGAACAACGGTTAAAGGAATAGGCCCTTGCTACAGAGACAAGGTGGAGAGAACAGGACTTAGAGTTTGTGATTTTGAATATTTAGATTCCTTTGAAGAAAAA
>CAYMUD010000194.1:0-3154 GCA_964393495.1 uncultured Clostridia bacterium
TACTTATCTTAACGTAGTTAAATTCTAAGATGAGAGGTGAAATATGGATAATAATATAATAATTAAAAAATTATATATAGCAGTTTTGCTGATTTTTCTACTCTTGGGAGTTCAATCTGTCGAAGTTGAAGCAAATGAGCTCCAATTTGACGGAAGTCAAAGTTCATGGTTCGAATCTGAACTTAAAGAAGCTTATGAATACAATTTAACTTATCCAGAAGTAATGAAAAATTTCAAAAAAAATATTACAAGAGAAGAATTTAGCAATTTAGTAGTTAATCTGTATGAAAGTTTAACTGGAGATAAAGCTGAAGTTGAATCCAACCCTTTTACAGATACAAACAACAGGGAAGTATTAAAGGCATATAATTTAGGTATAGTAAAAGGTAAAAGCAGTAGAATTTTTGCGCCTAATGACTATATTACCAGACAGGAAATATGCGTGATGATTTTTAGAGCTTTAGAAATTTCTGGAGTTGAAACTACTATCTCTGAGGCTGCAAATTTCCCTTTTTCAGATACTAAGGATATTGCATTTTGGGCTTTTAATTCTGTTGAATTTGCTTATCAAAACAATATTATGAATGGAAGTGGGGATAAAATTCTACCTCTAGATAATACGACAAGAGAGCAGGCTATAGTTTTATTAAAAAGAACTTATGTCAATTTTAAAGACAAAGCTGTAAAAGAAGATATAGAAGAAGAATATGTTCAAAAAGGTTTGTCTATAGATTCAGATGATAGAGATAGTGGCTTAGTAAAAATAGGATATGCAGGCAAGTCAACAGAGAAAGTTAAGGTTATGATAGAAAAAGAAGGAAAGAGATATGTTTATCCTTTGGTGCCTGATGGTAAAATAGTTGGATTTCCCCTTCAAATGGGAAATGGAGAGTATAAAGTTAGTGTATTAACTAATGTTACAGATAATAGATATGCTTATTTAGATACAAAAACCTTAGATGTTAATATCACAAATCAAAATTCAGTTTATTTAAATTCTATACAGCTAATAAGTTGGAATCCAAGAAGTAAGGCTGTAATAAAAAACAATGATATTGTAGGAGATGAATCAAATTCTGCTAAAAAAATAGATTTAGTATACGATTTTATTATAAACAATATAAGTTATGATTACGATAAAGTAAAATATCTTACTCCGAATTATATACCTTATCCAGATAAAACTATAGATGAGCTCAAAGGGATATGCTATGATTATTCTTCTTTATTTGCTGCAATGAAAAGAAGTGAAGAAATACCTATAAAGCTTGTAAAGGGATATTCAACCCATGTAGACGGATATCATGCTTGGAATGAAGTCTTGATTAACGGTGAGTGGATAGTTGTAGATACAACATCTGATGCAGCCTATAATAAAGCTAATGTAAATTATAATTTCAGTAAAAAGAGATCAAACTATACAAAAGTGTATGAGTATTAAATTTGTTAATCTAATTTTAGAATCAAAATAGATTAACTTTAGCATAATTTGTTAGTAAAAGAAAATCAGAAACGAATGAATTTATTTCCATGTTCTGAATAACATAAATCAGGATATGGATTTTTTTTGAGTTTTCAGCTATTATAAAATATAATTAATAATTTTTTTGGAACAATAATAGATACTTCGCGTCTAATTTAGTAAAGAAGAATAAAAAAACAGGAGGTAAATTTAAATGAAGAATAAAATAATAAAAAATATAATTGTAATTCTAATGTTAACCTTATTTGTTTTGCCTGGATTTGCATATGGGAATACAAATATATCAATTATGCCAATTAGTTTGGAATTGAATCATTGGGCGGATAAATATGTAGAACAAGTTAATAATGAATATGGGATGCAAGACTTTTTTAAAGATAAAGATTTAAATCATAGTATTTCACCTGCAGATTTTGAAAATTTAATTCAAAAAACTTTAAAAAAAGATTTTGAATATGCGGAAGAAAAAGTAAGCAGAGAAAGAGCAGTATACGAATTTACAAAAATATGGGCTGAAAAAACTGAAAAAGATTTAGATAATATAGCAACAATTAAAATGTTGATTTATGAAGACACTACAGAAATTGATCCAAAATACAACCATTCTGTTACAGTTGCCTATATGAAAGATATAGCAAAAGGTAAAGGGGAAAGGATTTTCGATCCTAATACAGAACTAAGCTATGGAGAAGCAGCTACCCTTGTTGTGAATACAGATAATGCTGTAGAAAAAGAATTTGAAAATAATGAATCGATAGTAGAAGGTAAATTTGAAACAAGAGCTAACTACAAGGTGACAAATGAAAATGTAGAATTTGATTTTGAACTTTTTAGTCATTTTGAAAGGAATAGAGACATTATGTTTAATTCAGGACAGCAGTTTGAAATAACTATAGAAAATGAAGCTGGTGAAGAAGTTTATAAATATTCTGAAGGAAAAGCCTTTACAATGGCATTGGTATATGAGACTATAGGGCCTGGAAAATCTTTGGAATGGACTAATAAATGGGATAGAAAAGATAAAGAAGATAAGTATTTAGAATCAGGAAAATACACAGCTGAGATAGAAATTTTAGCAAAATACCCTGAATCAAAAGATGGAAAAATAGACAAAGGGCAATTAACTAAAACTATATATTTTACTTTGTACGAATTGGATGAGGATGGAAGAATAACTACAGAATCATCGAAGAAAATTATAAAAGATAAAGCTACAAAAGTTATGAAAAATTTAAAAGTAAAAGATATTGAAACCTTGGCAAATTATGTTCATCCGGAAAAAGGACTTAGATTCACCTCTCATACGACAGTGAATAAAGAGGAAGATGTAGTTCTTAGTATTGAAAAGTTAAAGAATTTTGATACAGATGAAGAATATATTTGGGGACACTACGATGGTAAAGGCGATGAGATTAAACTTACTCCAGAAGAGTATTATGAAGAATTTATATATACAAAGGATTTTTTAACAACTGAACAAGTAGGATACAATGAAGTATTGAGCAGTGGAAATATGTTAGAAAATCAATTCGAAGTTTACGATAATCCTATAATAGTTGAATACTATGTTCCCGGCGAAGAATTTTACAATGCTTGGGAAAGCTTAAGATTAGTGTTTGAAGAATATGAAGGGAATTGGAAGCTAGTAGGTATTATTCACAACCAATGGAC
>CAYMUD010000195.1:0-3140 GCA_964393495.1 uncultured Clostridia bacterium
CATTTTCAGGTAGAAGATACTTTGTGGGCCTTCCTTCTTTTATTCTATTTCTTATGTCTGTGGATGATATTTTTAACTGGGGTGCTCTAATACTTAGTATTTCTCCCTTATATCTTTTCATTAATTTATCTAATTTATCGTCTAGTGTATCTGTTACATAACCAGGTCTATTGACAGAAATAAAAGTACATAATTTTAAAATTTCTTCCGGTTCCTTCCAATTAGGAAGATCCAATACGGCATCTGTCCCTGTAATAAAGTAAAGTTTAGTATTTTTGTAGTGCTTTTTTAGAACTTTTATGGTATCTACAGTATATGATATAGTTTCTTTTTCAACTTCTATATTTGATACATCAAAATCTTGATTTGTCATAGTTGCAAATTGAGTCATCATATATCTATTATAAGAATCAGCTAATGCTGCAGATCTTTTATGTGGCGGATTTCCTGTTGGTACAAATATTATTTTCTGAAGATTGAATTTAAATAAAACTTCATTAGCAATAACTAAATGCCCGTAATGTATAGGGTCAAAGGTCCCACCCATTATTCCGACTTTATTATTCAATGCATTTCTCCTCTCAATTAATTCAATTCATATTATATAATAAAGTACTTGTAATAACAAATCTTTATTATATACTATAAATATACTAGAATTATGAATAATAAGGAGGTATATAATGATTAATATATCCATTTTAGGTTCTACAGGGTCAATAGGAACTCAAGCATTAGAAATTGCGGATTTATTCAAAGATGAAATAAACATTGTTGCAATTACTTGTAATAATAATATTGATTTGTTAGAAAAACAGATAGAAAAATACAATCCTAAAATATCTGTAGTAATGAATAAAGAAAAATACGAAATTTTAAATAATCGAATTATTACTAAAACTAAACTTAAGTATGGTATGGAAGGACTCAAGGAAGCGGCATCAATACCTGAAGTTGACATTGTTTTAACTGCTGTGTCAGGTATGATAGGATTAGAACCGACTATATCAGCAATTAAAAGCAAAAAGAAAATAGCTCTAGCCAATAAAGAAACTCTAGTAACTGGTGGTAGCATTATAAAAAAATTAATTTATGAAAATAATGTGGAAATTCTACCAGTAGATAGCGAACATAGTGCAATTTTCCAGTGCTTACAGGGTAATAAATCAGAAGATATAAAAAGAATTATTTTAACAGCTTCTGGAGGACCTTTCTTTGGTAAAGACATTGATTTTTTAAAAAATGTAAGTGTAGATGAAGCTCTTAAGCATCCTAACTGGAGTATGGGTAAGAAAATAACGGTTGATTCTTCTACTTTAATGAATAAGGGTCTTGAAATGATTGAAGCACATTGGCTGTTTGATGTGCCTTATAAAGATATTGATATTCTTGTTCATCCTGAGAGCATTATTCATTCTGCAGTAGAATATAAAGATAGATCGGTAATTGCACAATTAGGTCTTCCAAATATGAAGCTCCCAATCCAATATGCTTTATTCTATCCAGAAAGAAAAGAAAACAATATGGAATCATTAGACTTATTTAAATTAAAGCAACTTAATTTTCACAAAGCAGACATTAGTACTTTTAAGTGTTTAGACTTAGCTTATAAAGCTATATCTATTGGAGGTTCCATGCCTACAGTTCTTAATGTAGCTAACGAAATCGCCGTTGATAAATTTTTAAATAGAGAAATTAGTTTTCTTGATATTGGTATTAGTATTGAAAAACTTATGGAACAACATAGTCCTTTTGAAATAAATACAATTGATGATGTTTTTTATGTTAAAAAATGGGTCGAAAAGAAAATCACTGAATTGATTTAAGAATTCAGTGATTTTTTTATTAAATCTGTTCCTCTTTTTCTTGCACCTATACCTTTATCTCCAAATCTACCATATAAATATAAACCCGTATTAATCATATAGTACCTTTTGTTATTAATAAAATTTTCAGGAAAGTTTAAAATTTTTTCGTATCCTTTTTTAAAACTATTAAAGTTAATTTCAGTATCTAAAATATTAGTGTGAAACATACTGCATATGTCTAAGCATGGATCTTCAGGCTCGCTATGCTCATAATCAATAATACCGGTTATTTTGCCTTTATCATCAATTAAAATATTTCTAAGAGAAAAATCTTTATGAGTTAAATTAGGTTTTAACTCTTTAAGTTTTAATCTGTCATTATTTAATACTTCTATACCTTTCTTTATAATTTCATTTTCTTCACTCATGAATTTATTTACTCTTTTAATTATATTTTTGTCCTTTATATTTCTAGTCTCAATTAAACTGTTCATATATTTTTGTGTTCCCCAACCATAGCAATTGTAACTTCCAGTATTATGTATTAATCCTAAATTTTCTCCCAATTTTTCCAATATTTTCATTTGTGATAATCCATCAATATTTTTTATTTTATCTACTAATATATTTCCTTGAATTTTATCCATAATAATATAGTTTAAATTACCATATCTATTGCTATCTAAAATATTGGGAGAAAAATAGTAGTTTTCAAGGAGAATCAGTGTATTTATTTCATTAATCCATTTTTCTTTGTTAAGGGAAATTTTAATCACATATTCTTTTTCCTTTATATTAAAAAAAAATACATAATTTCTATCTAATATACTATGTTCTATTAAATTAATATATATCTTTTCTGGAGATAATTTAAAAGTTTTTGAAATTATCTCTTTTACTTTAAAACTTAAATTATCCATATCATTACCTTCTATATTTTTTCAATAATTTTATAAATTACCTTTTTAACATTTTTTACATTTTTATTGAACACTTCCAATACATCTTCCATAGTAACAGGTTTAATATCATCTCTTCCTTCTAGTCCAGCATCGTAATCGGTAACTAAGGCAATATTTACAAAAGGTATTTTTAATTCTAGAGCTAGATAGCATTCTGGGTATTGAGTCATATTTATTATGTCCCCTCCTATTTGTCTAAACCAATTGCTTTCCGCTTTAGTGGAAAATCTAGGACCATTTATAACTACAACTGTACCTTTTTCATGTACGGTTATTCCCATTTCTTTAATCGTGCTTATAGTTATTTTTCTAAGGTTTTCATCATATGGTTGTGCAGAACTTATATGTTCTACATTCGGTCCTTCAAAGT
>CAYMUD010000196.1:0-3126 GCA_964393495.1 uncultured Clostridia bacterium
ATAGAAATAGAATTTGAAAGTGAAGAATGCAGAGGGAAAATGTTCTAATGAAAAACTATAAAGTTTTAAAATCCAAGATGCAAATATATTAAATATACGTAATATATAAAAAAACAATCTCAAACAAAAGGGGTTGTTTTTTTGTATATTTGCAGTAAATATATATAATACATAGTAAAAACCGTTAAAATTTAAATAATTACACTAATTATAATTATAGGTTGTTATATAAAACAATTTATAATATAATACATTAACAATACTTAATATTTTAAAAATAATGAATAGTTTTTTATACTAAATCACTATTAGAAACTCTTTTCTATACCAAAGTAATGAAGGAGGATTATTATTATGAAGATTAATTTCAAAGAACATTCAAAGGAAATACATGATGAACTCATTGAAATTAGGCGATGGTTTCATATGCATCCAGAACTTAGTTTTGAAGAAGTAGAAACGGGAAAAAAAATAGCTGAAATATTAAGAAAGCACGGAATAGAAGTAAAAGAAAATGTAGGTAAAACAGGGCTCATAGGAATACTAAAAGGTGGAAAACCAGGAAAAGTAGTAGGTCTAAGAGCTGATATAGATGCACTACCAATTACGGAAATAAATGAGGTATCATACAAATCACAAGTTGATGGAAAAATGCATGCCTGCGGTCACGATAGTCATATGACTTCACTGATTGGAGCTGCTATGTTGCTAAGCAAGGTAAAGGATGAAATATCCGGTACAGTAAAATTTATATTTGAACCAGCAGAAGAAATCAACGAAGGGGCAAAGGCTATGCTTGCCGATGGAGCACTTAAAAATCCAGATGTTGATGCAATATATGGTCTACACAATTCTCCAAATATAGACGCAGGAAAAGTTGGAGTAAAAGAAGGACCTTTAATGGCAGCAGTAGATACAATCAAGATTAGGATTCATGGAGAAAGTGGTCACGGAGCAGTACCTCATAAAGCAAGAGATGCCATTGTTGCTGCATCAGCAGTAGTAATGAATTTACAAACTGTAGTATCTAGAAAAGTATCAGCTTTTGAAACAGCAGTAGTTTCAATAGGCACTTTTCATGCAGGTAAAGCAAACAATGTAATAAGTGAAAGTGTTGAAATGACAGGTACATGTAGAACTTACAATCCGGAAGTTAGAAAACAGCTGCCAGATTTATTAGAAAATATAATCAAAAAAACCTGTGAAGCACATCATACGACTGGAGAATTAGACTATGAATTCACAATTCCTGCGGTAATTAACGAAGAAAAAACTGTAGCTATTGGTAAAAAAGCAGTAGGAAAAATTGTAGGAGAAGAAGGAGTAGTAATGCCGGAAAGAACTGGTGGAGGAGAAGACTTTGCCCTTTACCAACAGGAAGTACCAGGAACATTTTATTTCCTAGGGGTTAGAAACGAAACAGAAGGTATAGTCAATGAATGGCATTCACAAAACTTCAATATCGATGAAAAAGCCTTATGGGTAGGAGCAGCGATTTATGCCCAATCAGCTTTTGATTACTTAAGTGAGGAATAAAAATGAAAACAAATCTCGAAAGAATAAGAAATGACATCCAATATATAAGTAAATTCAACACAACCTCGGGAGATGGCACTACAAGATTTAGTTATACGGAAGAAGATAAAAAAGTCAGAGAATATTTAATAAAAGAAATGGAAAAAATTGGACTAAATATTACTGTAGATCCTATAGGTAATATTAGAGGAAAGATGGAAGGAAAAGACTCATCACTTCCTTCAGTAATGGCTGGGTCACACATTGATACAGTTGAGCACGGTGGCAACTTTGATGGAGTAGCTGGAGTAATATCAGCTCTCGAGGCTTTGAGAGTAATGAAAGAAAACAACTATAAGCCAGAGCACTCATTAGAAATTATAATCTTTGTTGAAGAGGAAGGTCCAAATTTTAATTTTCCTCTTGGCGGCAGTAGGATTATTACAGGAGCCTATTCTGTAGACGATTTAAAAAAACAAATAAATGCAAATGGTGTGTCTATGTATGAAGCTGCAGAAAAATTCGGTCTTAATCCAGAAAAAATGAATGATTTTCTTATTGACAAGGGAGATATAAAAGCAATGATAGAGCTTCACATAGAACAAAGTGTAGTTCTTGACGAACTTAATATACCTGTAGGTGTAGTACAGGCAGCAGCTGGTAGAAAATGGATAGAAATTGAAATCCTTGGAGATAGCAACCATGCCGGAGCTACCCCTATGAAATTTAGAAGAGATGCTATGGTGGGAGCTTCAAAAATTATATCAAAAGTAGATGAGATAACCACAGAAAAAGCCTTTGAATCTACAGTAGCTACAGTAGGTAAAATCAACTGCTATCCAAATGTACCAAATGTTATACCGGAAAAAGTAGTTTTTGTATTAGAAATAAGAGATACAGATAAAAATGGTATAGAGATTGTAAAAAATCAAGTAGAAAAAAATATAGAAGTAATTTGTGATAAATTAAACCTAAAATATAAAATTAAAGAATTATCAAAAACCGAACCGATAATTTTTTCTGATAAAGTTTTAAATATATTAAAGGAGTCGGCAGAAGAACAAAACATCAAATATAAAAGGATGAACAGCGGTGCTCTTCATGATGCATGTCTTATGGCAAATGTTACAGATGTTGGTATGATATTTGTGCCAAGCATAAAAGGTAGAAGTCACTGCCCAGAAGAATTTACAAATTATGAAGATATAAAAATTGGAGCAGACGTACTTTTAGGAGCGCTTAAAAAACTTTCAAGTATATAACTTTGTCCTTAATAACCCTATAAAGATAAAGTTAATATAAAAAATAATTTAATAAGGAGGAACAAGAGAATGGAAGATAACAAAAAAATGTTTCCAGCAGCATTAATTAAAGGTTTTATTACTGTATTTATTATCGTAATTATCTCAGAATTCATAGGTATTAATTCATTTCCAGTAGGTATAGCAACAGTAACATTGCTTCCTATGTTATACGCAGTAATTATAGGTATGTTAGTAACGCCTGGATTATTGGGTAAGGTAATTCCACCACTAAAAAAATTAGTGGACAAGGATGTTGTAGAATTTGCAGCACCTATGGTAATGATAACATTACTACCTCTAGGGGTTA
>CAYMUD010000197.1:0-3101 GCA_964393495.1 uncultured Clostridia bacterium
GAGTAATTTTTTATAGAAAATCTTATTATATATTCTTTAACTAATCCTTTATCTATACTACCATTTTTTATGTATTCTGCAATAGCAAAGGCTGTTATTAATCCAAATATTATTGATTTTTGGTTTCTGGTGGTTTTAGTTGCATTTTTTATAACTTCTTCTTCTATTATTTTGATGTCATGGTTTACTAAAGCAATAGGCAAAATCCTATATACTATGCTGTCATCTTCTTTTATACTTTTTTTATCTTTAAAAGCCATCTCTAATGATTCATTGGTTCCGTTTATATAGTATTTAAGCAAATTCATCTCTTCATCAAATCTTGTATAGTTTATACCTATACCCTTTTTCTTGTACTGTAAGGATTTGCATGAAATAATAAAAAGCTGCATTTTATATGTATAGGTTAGTTCTTCTTTTCCTATACCTTTGTAATCATTTAGTTTTTCGTCTTTTAAAATATTTAATAATATATTTTGTATTCTATCCATAATTTCTCCTAAAAAAATATAGCTGATGGGCATCAGCTATATTATATAAAGTTTACTTGCTATTATCAAATTGATTTTTGTATTCAGCTGCATATTCAAGTATTGTAGATGAATATACACTTACTTCTGGATTCGAATGAGAGGATCTTGAAGCCATATATTTTTTCAATCCATACTGACCTCTATTGTATGCAGTTAATGTCTTGTGTAAGTCTCCATCGTAGTAGTCAAGCAAGTATTTGAATTGTGTAGTAAAAAGCAGTATATTGTATTGAGGTTCGAATAATTTATCTGGATCATATTCAATACCTATGCTTTCAGCAACAGGCTTTGCCGTGTTTGCCATAAGCTGTCCAATGCCTCTTTCTCCAGATGTTCCTACTAGATAAGGGTCGAAATAGCTTTCTACCCTTATTAGTGAAAGCATCAACATCGTATCTACACCGATATCTTCACTAGCTTGGATTAAATAACTTGAATCTTCTCTGCTTAGTCCACTGACATCTACAACAAAATCTTCTAATGCCGTATATATCTTTTTATTTTCTTTTATAATTTCTTCTTTCATTGTTTCGATTTTTCTTTGTTTTATTTCTTTTAATAATTCATTTTGCACTTTATTGACTTCAGTGTAACTATATTCAGTATCATTATATTCCACTACATCGTTAATATTTACTTTTAGTTTTTCGCTGGCACTGCTTTGCAGAGAAGCTAATACTAAAACAGATAATAATAAAATTGTAATGATTTTAATTTTCTTATTCATTAGTGCCTCCTTTTTATAATCAAAAGGCATTATATGAAATATACTTCTCTTTGTCAAGGTATAGTTTGTTTACATTTTTTCAGGTGCTTCAATTCCTAAAAGATTTAGTCCGGTTTTTAAAACTTTATTAACTCCATAAGTTATAAGCAGTCTTCCCTTCTTTAAGTCTTCTTCTTCTTTTAAGATAGGACATTTATTATAAAATCTATTGTATTTTTGTGCAAGGTCTACTATGTATCTTGTTATATAAAATGGTTCATATTTCTCCATTGCGTCTTCTACCACATCGGAAAATTCATAGAGAGATTTGATTATTTCAAATTCTATATCTTTTTTTAATGCTTTATAATCTACTTCTTCATCTATTTTTATTTTTGCTTTATTTATAATGCTGCAAGTTCGGGCATAGGTGTATTGAAGATATGGTCCAGTTTCCCCTTCAAAGCTTAGAGTTTTATTCCAAGAAAATGTATAGTCTTTTATACGATTATTATATAATTCTTGAAATACTACAGCTCCTATTCCTACTTGTTTTGCTACTTCCTCTTTATTCGCAAGATTCGGATTTCTTTCTTCGATTATTTCTTTAGTTTTTTCTACTGCTTTATTTAAAACATCTTCTAAAAATACTACTCTACCTTTTCTCGTAGATAGCGTACCTTCTTCTAAACTAACCATACCAAAAGGTACATGAATACAATCTTTAGCCCAGTCATATCCCATTAATTCTACTATTTTTATCCACTGTTGAAAGTGTAAGTTTTGCTGGGATGCTACAACATATATATTCTTATAAAAATCGTACTTTTCTTTTCTATTTATAGACGCTGCAATATCTCTTGTGATATAAAGTGTGGATCCATCACTCTTTCTAATTAAAGGCGACGGCATATCGAATTCTTCTAAGTCTACAATTTCAGCTCCTTCAGATTTTTTAAGGAGATTTTTATCTTCTAATTCATCTATAACTCTATGCATTTTATCTGAATAAAAACTTTCTCCAGTAAAGGAGTCAAATTTAATATTTAACATTTCATAAACTCTGTTAAACTCCTTTAAACTTACATCTTTAAACCATTGCCATAGAGATTTGGCTTCTTTATCTCCCTGTTCCAATTTTTTAAACCATTCTCTAGCCTCATCCTTTAATTCTGGTTTTTCTTCTGTTTCTTTATTGAATCTAATATAAAGTTTTAACAGTTCTTTAATTGGATTTTTTTCAATGGTTTCTTTGTTTCCCCATTTTTTGTAAGCGGATATCAGCATACCAAATTGAGTACCATAATCACCAAGGTGATTGATTGCTATTGTATTAAAACCCATAAAATTATAAATATTGTTAATAGCATTTCCAATGACAGTTGTTCTTATGTGTCCTATATGGAAAGGTTTTGCAATGTTTGGTGACGAAAATTCTACTATTACATTTCTATTTTTCCCAATATTTTTTTTACCATAATTATCATTATTAAATATTTCTTTAAGAATTTCTTTATTAAATTCAGTTCTATCTAAATAAAAATTTAAATATGGTCCATTATTAACTACCTTGTCAAATTTATTATCTAATTCAATACTTTGTGATAATTCTTTAGCTATTAATGCCGGATTTTTTTTGAATGTTTTTGCTAATATAAAACATGGAAAAGCATAGTCTCCCATTTCCATATCTGGGGGTATTTCTATAATTTCATATATTTTTTCTTTTTCTAATTTTACGCTTTCTGATATAAGTTCCGCTAGGGCCCCTTTATAGTCTATCATTAACTAACCTCCATAGAATTTTACTATATATGATATTAGCATATAGTTGTTTTTATTTCAATTTTTCAAAGTAATTT
>CAYMUD010000198.1:0-3077 GCA_964393495.1 uncultured Clostridia bacterium
ACATGAAAGAAATAATTGAAAATGCAAAGATAGGATTACCTGTAAGTATTCACAGTCTTTTATTTACATTTTTCACAATGGGATTGGCAAGAATCATAGCTGTATGGGGACCTATACCTGTTGGAGTTCAGAGGGTAGGAGGTCAGATAGAATCCATAACATGGAGAACTTCTGAAGGATTTTCTTCGGCTTTAAGTTCTTTTACAGGACAAAATTATGGTGCCAATGAAAAAGAAAGGGTAAAGAAAGGATATTTTTCCTCCTTAAGAATAATGTCAGTTTTTGGGTTTTTTACAACTTTGCTACTTGTGGTTTTTGCAAAGCCGATATTTAGCTTATTTATACCAGAAAAACAAGCTTTATCAATAGGAATAGAATATCTTCGTATATTAGGACTTTCTCAAATACTTATGAGTTTAGAAATAATGACCCAAGGAGCTTTTGCAGGTTTTGGTAAAACTATACCTCCATCAGTAGTTAGTATAGTCTTTAATGGTTTAAGAATACCCTTGGCTTTATTTTTATCAATGGAAACTCCTTTAGGGCTTAGTGGAGTTTGGTGGAGTATAAGTATAACTTCCATGATTAAGGGTATAATTATTGTAAGTTGGTTTTTGCTGGTATTAGGAAAATATTTAAGACAAGGAGTTGTAGTAGATGATAAGAGAAATAAAACTAAGAAAATCTGTAAGGAAGTATAAAAAAGAATTTTTAAATGAAAAAAAGGAAGAGGTAGTAAAGGAATCTATAAATGAAGCTAAATCTCTTTATGGAAATATCAAGACAAAGATAATATTCGAAAAAGATGGAGAAAAATTTTATAAAACTGCTAGTACTCTAATTAAAAGCTTATTTTTTGTTAAGTCACCTCATTATATTATATTAATGTCTGAGGATAAAGAAGGCTATTTAGAAAATATTGGTTTTATAGGAGAACAAATAGTTTTAAAACTTGCTGGAGCAGGCATAGGAACTTGCTGGTTAGGTGGAGATATTAATGATAAAAAATTCTCTAAAGAATACAGTACAGAGTATAATTTAGAATATATAGCTTGTATTGCATTAGGATATCCTGAAGAAGATTTAGTTGAAACAACTGAAAGAAAAAGAAAGCAATTAGACGAAATATTTAAAGATAGTACTTACAAGGATCACTTTGAAGCAGCGAAAGCTCTACAAGCATCTCCTTCGGCAGTAAATAGACAACCCTGGAGTATTTATCCTAAAAATACAGACTGGGATTATTATATAGAAGAATTTTCTGGAATTATGAGTGATAAAAGAAATAATCTAGCATCAATTGATGCAGGCATAGGATTATCTCACATATTAATGGAGACTAATCGAAAGGGAGAAATGATAAAATTTTCAAAAGAATCAAAAAAAGAAAAAGAAGGATTAAGATATATAACTACTGTAAAATTCAAATAATAAAATAAAAATGCTGGATTATTAAAATCCAGCATTTTTGATTTCTAAATATATATTTTACTATTTAACAGCTTTTGCAACTGCATCATCGAATTCGTCCATTATTTCTTGATTTGGTTCTTCAGTAGCTAATGAAACTGCATAAATTAAAATTGATGCTATTATAAATCCTGGTATTATTTCATAAAGTCCAAAAATAGTAGCAGTTGAAACTTTTCCTATTTGAACCCAAGCAATTACAGTAACTGCACCTGATATCATACCTGCTATAGCTCCCCACTTATTTGTTCTTTTCCAGAACAAGGAGGCTATTATAAGAGGTCCAAATGCTGCACCTAATCCAGCCCAAGCATAAGAAACTAATCCAAATACTGAACTATTAGGGTCGAAAGCTATAACTAAAGCTATAACTGCTATACCTACAACTGAAAAACGACTAACATTAAGCATCTGATCATCAGTAGCATCTTTTTTGATATACTTCTTAAAGATATCTTCTGAAATTGAAGATGCTGTAACTAATAATTGTGAATCCGCAGTACTCATACTTGCTGCAAGAATAGCTGCTAATAATACTCCTGCTAATACTGGGAAAAATAAAGTATCAACAGACATCATAAATATTTTTTCAGGATCGTCAATACCGGTAATATATAATCTTCCGAATATACCAACGAAAACAGCAGCAGCTAATGATAATGTAACCCATACCATTGCTATTAATCTTGCTTTTTTAACTTGTTGTGTACTTCCAATAGCCATAAATCTTGCTAAAATATGAGGTTGTCCAAAATAGCCAAGGCCCCAAGCTAAGTTAGAAGCTATTGCTATAAAAGATATTGTGCCTGCTCCACCAACAGTCTTTGTAAGGTGCATAAAATTAGGATCTACCTGTTTTAAACCTTCAAATGCTGTTCCAAAACCGCCTAATTCAGCTACCATAACAAAAGGTACTGCGATTAGTGCAAAGAACATTAACATACCTTGTATAAAGTCTGTAAATGAAACTGCCATAAATCCACCTAAGAAAGTATAAGATATAATAATTGCTCCACCTAATAATAAAGCAACTGTATAGTCTATTCCCATTAATGTTTCAAATAATTTTGCTCCTGCTGAAAACTGAGCTGATGTATAAACTGCAAAGAATACTATAATAACAATTGATGATACTAATCTTAAAATATTAGTATTATCTCTAAATCTATTTTCAAAATAATCCGATAAAGTTAAAGAATCTCCTGATACTTCAGTGTAGCTTCTTAATCTTAATGCTACTACTTTCCAGTTGATATAAGTACCGATACCTAATCCAATAGCTATCCAAGCTGCTTCGATACCTGCAACATAAGCTGCTCCTGGAAGTCCAATCAATAACCATCCACTCATATCTGAAGCCTGTGCAGAAAGTGCAGCAGTCCAACTTCCTAGTTGTCTACCTCCAAGTACATAATCTGCAAAGTCTGAAGTTTTCTTATAATATGCATAACCTATTCCTACCATACCTATAAGGTAAATAACTAAAACTATAATTTTAACAATGTTTCCATCCATTTAATAATTCCACCCTTCTATATTTTTTTTATATTGTTCTAATATTCACTTTTATATTAAAAATACACCTCCTTTTATTTTATACATTGAAA
>CAYMUD010000199.1:0-3072 GCA_964393495.1 uncultured Clostridia bacterium
CATTAATAAGTAAATCACCACCTATTATTCCAGCTCCTGTAATTGCCATCTCACCTTCATCATTTGTGTCAATGCTTACATTTCCTCCAAGGGTATAACCGTCAAGATTAATATTTACTAACCTATCTATAGTAAAATCCTGACCAGTTATATCTGCTGCTAAAATTATATCCGTATCAGTACCTGAAACTGCATTGCTAAAACTAGAAGCATCTGATATAGAACCCCCACCTACACCTTGAACAGTAACTACTGCTGATTCAGTTGTTCCGTTGTAGAAATACTCAACTGTTACAGTATCACCATTTAAGGCATCTATCTGAAGATTAGCAGGTGATGTTATTGAAGATGAACTTGATACCATAAATCCACCTTTGTAGGTATCGCCATCTATAGTACAGACCACGTCTATTCCCACATTATCAGTTGTTGAATATGCCAAGGCTGAGATAGTTGTTCCTAAATCTCCACTATCGTCCATGATTCCTATATATACAGTTGCTCCTGGAGATACTGTTGTGGCTTCCGTTCCCATCTGTTCTTCAAACAACATCACAACTTCCATACCGCCATCTTGCATTTCCTGCATTTGCCATTCTCCACTGGTTCTGACAAACATAGATCCCATTATTGAGAATCCATTTTTATCTACTATTCCCGGTTCAGTAGTGTTTATTATTAACTGGTCACCATCTGAGATGACTGCCTGTATTGTTAATGTTGCTTCTTCTACTTCTGAATTATATGATATACTGCTTATTGTTATTATCTGACCTGATGTGTTCATGTATTCATAATATTCTGGACTTTCAACTGCTGATGGACTCATAGCAGTATCAAAACTTATATAAAGTGTTGAAGTTCCATCATCTGATATTACATCTATCATTGGAAGATAATCTACTTCTACATTAGTTTCCCCTGAACCACTGTAAAGGTCCAAATTTATATTGTTTATGGTTCCTGTGCTCCCATCCTTAAAGAAAAGAGTCAGAATCGAATCAACTTCTACATCAATACCTGATTTAGAAGCGCTCAATGTAAATTTATCCGTTGTATTATCATATGTCATATTTAACTCTGTAATTCCACTTAAACTTGTTTGGTTCATAACTCCTGCATACATATAATCAGAAGTTCCATCTATTGCCGCTACCGATACCATATTAGTCATTACTCCTGAGTAGCTTGTATCAGCAGTAGGAAGTATGTCGACTGCTCCTATGGATGTCATTGTTAATGAACCATTGATTGCTGCATATGATGTTTGATATTCTACAGAAATGTCTAAAGGATTAGTCCCCACATCTTTTGATGGAACTACTTCCATGTAAGGTACTATTCCTGTTCCCGATACATTCCATCCGCTGTTTCCTATTAAATCTACTGTGAACATGTCGTGTCCGAAAGGTACAAAAGCTCCTAGTATTTTACCATCAGCAAATGCTCCCGACTTATCTTCTCCAAATCCTGGCTCACCACTAAAGGTTATTATATTGTTTATAGCATCTACTGTCGTTACATCACTTGCATATAAATCATCAAATGTAAATATTATAGGTGTTTCATCATCCGTTGAACTTGATACAGTTATCGTTGAATTTGATGTGTCAACAGAATCAACTATAGCAGCCCAGGTTATAGGGTTGCCTAATCCATCTTGAATTCCCATATCTACATCTATACTTCCAAAGTTTACTCCTATGTTTAATGCTGTTGGTGTAGGAACACTTTCTTCAACTGCTAAAGTAGTTGCTTTAGCTGCAATATTTCCGTATTCTACTTTGATTTCATCTCCTGATGTATCAACAAGCAGACTCGGTGGTGAAGCATTCGAATCAGCATTCACTCCTATGATTTCGAAACTACCCCAATACCATTTATCAGGATATATCTCTTCACAAATTATTTCGAATCCATTGCTGTCAGCATTTGAACTAGCCACAGCAGAAATCGTTGTAACGTCTTCTCCTAAACTCTGTCCATCTATTCTGAAGTAAACAGTATCTCCTATATTGAATTCTTCAACCTCTCCTTGTGTTGTAGTATTATCTCCGTAATATTGAATTGTACTTGGAAATTCAGTAGAAAAACTTATTCCTACTGCTATAATAGAATTCTCTGAAGAATCTTCAATTCCTGATATTGTCATAGCATAAGAAGTTTCATTAAGTAAACCTCCAGTATCGTCATCATTTGGATAAATAGTTATTGCAGTTTTAGATGAATTTATTTCAGCTGTAATATCAACATCTTGAGAGTCACCGCCTGGATTATCAACTATAAATATGATTATGCTACTGCTTGTGATATTTGTATTTGTAATCTCAGTACCATCTTCGTATCTTACAGGTTCACTAAAATTGACAACAATAGCTTGATTTGTTGAAACTGCTGTTTCTCCATCTTCAATATTAAAAGTTGCTGTAGGCGGTGTAGTGTCTACAAGTGCTGCTTCTGTTACAGTTACAGTAACTGTTGCTGTAGCTGTGCCACCATTTCCATCTGATATAGTATAAGTAAAGCTGTCAGCACCAACATAATCTTCATCAGGTGTATATTCTAAAACAATACTACTGTTTGTCGAAACAGTTCCATTTGATGGATTAGTAAACCTTGAGATGAAAAGTGTGTCTCCATCCACATCACTGTCATTACTAATAGCATTAATGGTAACAGATGAGTTTTCCTCAACTTCTGCACTATCATCTGCTGCAGCTGGTGAATCATTTACTGGATTTACAGTCACTGTTACTGTTCCTGTATCAGTACCTCCATAGCCATCTTTTATATCATATGTAAATGAATCACTTCCATTAAAATCCGCATCTGGTGTGTATCCTAAAGAGTCTCCTCCTTGACTTACAGTTCCATTTGTCCCATGTGTAAAGCCTGTAATACTTATAGTATGTCCATCTTCATCAGTATCATTTGTTAAAACATCAATTGATATATTTCCATCTTCATCTACCGATACTGAATCATCTACCGCAACTGGTGAACTGTTTACTTGTACAGTTCTTGTTGCTATTGATGTATTTCCTGCATTATCTATTGCTGTATAGGTAACAT
>CAYMUD010000200.1:0-3069 GCA_964393495.1 uncultured Clostridia bacterium
GCTATTCAGTTGGCAGAAAAATATACAAAAAAATCAACAGATTTAATTAATAGGATTGGTAATGGTAAGTATGTAGATATTACACAAAAAGTACTTCAGAATTTAATAAAACGAAAATACTGATAAAGTTAACATAAATTTAATTTACTTTTTTATCTATAACTGTTATAATTATTGTAGTTTTGATTCAAAAGGTGGTTAAATGAAATATAGAGACGAAAAATTTGCTGAAATTTGTAAACCTTTCATGGAACATGAAGAATTCATTAAGATGAAAGGGATTAAACATCATAATGAGAGTGTTTTTGAGCATGTAGTAGATGTAGCTTATAGATCTTACAAGATTGCATCAAAATTTAATTTAGATACTAAGGCTACAATTAGGGGAGCACTTTTACATGATTTTTATTTATATAAATTCAATAAAAGAATGAGAATTAGGTTGTTATTCGATTCATTTTCTCATGCTGTGAATCATCCTAAAATTGCTCTCAAAAACTCAAAAAAATATTTTAAAGTTAACGATAAAGAAAGTAATATTATATTGAGTCATATGTTTCCTATTAGATTGCCAAGATATAGGGAAGCTTGGATTGTGACTTTTGTAGATAAATATTTAGCAGTTTACGAATATTATTTAAATTTCAAAAAAATATTTATTAATAAGAAAAGTAGAATAGAAGAAGCAGCATAAAAAAAGATTCCTTTACGGAATCTTTATTTTATTGCAAAGGTCATTTCAGCCTTAGCAACTATTTTTTCTTCAACATAAGCAGTTGCCTTACCTATTCCTATACTACCTTTAATTTTTACAATTTCTGTAACTAGCCTTAAAGTATCTCCAGGAACAACCATTTTTTTAAATTTAACGTTTTTCATACCCCCGAAGTAAGCTACCTTACCTTTAAATTTTTCTTCACTTAAAAGTGCAAAGGCGCCGGTTTGTGCTAGGGCTTCTAAGATTAGTACACCTGGCATTACAGGATTGTCTGGAAAATGTCCTCTAAAAAAATACTCGTTGTAACTTACAGATTTTACTGCCACTGCTTTTTTTCCTTTTTCCAATTCTATTATTCTATCTATCAGTAAAAAAGGTTCTCTATGAGGAATTACTTTTTTAATTTCATTTATATCATACATAAAACTAACCTTTAAATTTTTTAAATAATAAGCTAGTGTTGTGACCACCAAATCCTAAGGAATTTGACAGAACATAACTTATTTCTTTATTTATTCCTTTATTAGCAACATAATCTAAATCACAATCAGGGTCAGGATTCTTATAATTAATCGTAGGAGGAATAAACCCTTCTTTTATAGCCATAATAGATACTATAGCCTCAATTGCTCCTGCACCACCTATAAGATGACCTGTCATTGACTTAGTTGAACTTACAGGTATATTGTAAGCCGCATCACCAAATAGATTTTTAATAGCTAAGGTTTCAAATTTATCATTGTAAGGAGTACTGGTTCCATGAGCATTTATATAATCCACATCATCCTTACTTATACCAGCTTCTTTTATTGCCATATCCATAGAGCCTTTTGCGCCTAATCCATTTGGTTCAGGGGAAGTAATGTGATAAGCATCACAAGTAGCTCCATATCCTGCTATCTCACCGTATATCTTTGCTCCTCTACTTAAAGCATGTTCGTAGTCTTCTAATAACAACATACCGGAACCTTCACCCATTACAAATCCAGATCTTTCTTTATCAAAAGGAATAGAAGCTCTATTTTTGTCAGTAGCAGAACATAAGGCCGTCATAGCAGAAAAGCCTGCAACTGTAGCTGGAGTAACTGATGCTTCAGCACCTCCTGTAAGCATTAAATTGCACTGGCCACTTTGAATTTTTCTAAAAGATTCTCCTATAGCATTTGCTCCAGAGGCACAAGCAGTTACGACAGCCATATTTATACCCTTAGCTTGATATTTTATAGCAACAAGGCCGGAAGCCATATTTGAGATAAGCATTGGTATAAAAAATGGGGAAACTTTTCCTGGTCCTTTTGTTAATAGTCTTTCCATTTGAGTTTCTATAGTTTCAATTCCACCAACACCGCTACCTATTATAACTCCGAATTTTTCATTATCTATATTTTCAATGTCCAGTTGAGAATCTTCTATGGCCATTTTAGATGAGGCCATTGCAAATTGACAATACCTATCCATTCTTTTAGCTTCTTTTCTATCCATATAATCTTTAGGATTAAAATCTTTAACTTCTGCAGCTAATTTTACGGAAAAATCACTTGTATCAAAAGATGATATTTCATCAACACCACATTTTCCTAATTTTATTCCTTCCCAAAAATTGTCTAATCCTTTACCTATAGGTGTTACAGCACCTATACCTGTAATTACGACTCTTTTACTCATTTATTTTACACTCCTTACATGTAAAGTCCACCATCTACGGATATAACTTGCCCGGTTATATAATTAGCATTGTTAGAAGCTAAAAATATAATCAGATTGGCTACATCTTCAGGGGACCCTAATCTTTTTAATGGAATTTGATTTTTTATATTTGAAATTTGTTTTTCTTCCAATACATCAGTCATTTCTGTTTCTATAAATCCAGGGGTTATAACATTACAGGTAATATTTTTACGAGCAAGTTCTTTTGCTACGGATTTAGTTAAACCAATTACTCCTGCTTTTGATGCAGCATAATTAGACTGTCCTATATTACCTGTAAGAGCTATAACAGAAGATATATTAATAATTTTACCTTCTTTTTGTCTTATCATTTTTTTACTTATATGTCTTATACAGTTGAAAGTTCCGTTTAAATTTACATTTACAACCTTTTGAAAATCATCTTCCGACATCATAGTCAAAAGCTTGTCTTTAGTTATTCCGGCATTGTTTACCAATAAATCAATTTTTTCGAAATTTTCATAAGACTCTTTCATAAGATTTTCAGCATCAGAATAGACAGAAATATCACCCTGTACTATTATATTTTTCGTCTCTTTATTTTTAAAAGTTTTTACCAATTCATCTAAGGAAGATTTATTTTTATAATAGTTTAATACTAAATTGTAATTGTTTTCATTTAA
>CAYMUD010000201.1:0-3057 GCA_964393495.1 uncultured Clostridia bacterium
CTACCTTTTTGAGTATCTTCTTCTTGAATTTCTACTTTCTCTTCATTATTTTGAGTCATGATTAACCTCCTTAAATATATTTGTTTGCTATTCCGGATATATCTAGAATAAGACTAATATCAGCGTTTCCTAGAATTGCACATCCAGCTACACCGCTGTCTTTTACTGTGTACTGCATTAGATAAGCAGGAATAGGTTTTACAACTACCTGCTGTTCCCCTAATATTTCATCTGCAAATAAACAGTAATTTGATTCTTCTGTTTCTACCATTACTAGAATACCTTCCAGTAGACTTGTTTTTTTCGATTTTAAACCAAAAATTTCATGAAGTCTAACAACAGGATATACATCTTCTCTTATTAGTATCATTTCTTTTCCAGAAGTATCTTTTATTAAATCTTCTTTTTTTGCTTTGAAAGATTCCTTAATAGTGTTAGTAGGAACTGTAAAAATTGAATCACCTACGGAAATTTTCATACCGTCTATAATTGCAAGAGTTAAAGGAATTTTTATGTTAATAGTTGTTCCTACATCTTTTTCACTTTCAATTTGGATATTTCCCCCAACTTTTTCTATACTTTTTTTAACTACATCCATTCCAACGCCTCTTCCGGAATATTCTGTAACATCATCTTTAGTAGAAAATCCAGGGAGTAGTATGAGAGAAAAAACTTCTTTATCGCTCATATCTTCAGGAGATTTTGTAAGCAAGTTATTTTTCGTAGCTTTTTCTAGAAGTTTATCTCTATTTAATCCTTTTCCATCATCTTTAATGGTAATTATTACATCACCACCTGTATTTACTGCATCTAAAGAAACTAAACCTTTCTCGTCTTTGCCCTTGGCTATTCTGTCTTCAGTTGATTCTATACCGTGGTCTAGTGAATTTCTGATAAGATGCATAAGAGGTTCCCCTAATGTATCTATTATGTTCTTATCAACTTCAGTTTCTTCACCAGAAATTTCTAGCCTTGTATTTTTATCTAGTTGCTTGTTCATATCTCTTACTATTCTATGCATTTTGTGGAAGGTAGGACCTATTTGTATCATTCGAATAGACATCACTATATCTTGAAGTTCGTTGTTTAACTTTCTCAATTGTCTTGCGGCCTTATCGAAGTTTTCAAGTTCTAAATTCTGAATTTCTGGATTTTTAGTAACCATAGATTCAGTTATTACAATTTCTCCAACTAGATCCATAAGCATATCCATTTTTTCAACATTTACACTTATAATATTTTTGTTTTTGTTTAATGAAAATGGATTTTTTAAAGTTTCATTTAGAGTTTTCTTTTTTTGTTCTTCTAAATCAACCTGGGTTTTCTTTATTTCTTCAGATTTTTCTTCTTCATTTTCAACTTCTTCTAAGTCTACAGATTCTACAAACATACCATCTTCTAATAAATCCAATATTTTATCATAATCTTCCTGTGATCTAAAAAGCATATTAAAACCATCTTCAATTATTTTGTCCGCAGCTTCCTCATCATCAAAGAGATCTTTAGGGGTATGTGTTACTTCACTTATTATTTCTTCTAAGTCTCTTAGTAGGGTAAAGGCTCTCATATTTTCCATTTTACAGTCATCTTCGAAAAATATTTTAGCTATAAATTCATTTGAATCTTGGGAAAGATTTTCCTTTGAAATAAAGTTTTCGTGATCTTCTTCATCTTCTGAAAGAATAATTTCTTGGTCAGGGTGGTCATTCTTAATAGAATTTAAATAATCCTTTATGTCTGAAGTTAACTGGCTCTCATCTCCATCAGGATCCTTTCCCTTTTCAATTTTTGAAATTTCAAAAGAAATAAAATCTATAGTTGAAAAAACCAAATCACTTAATCTTGTTAGGTCTAAATCATAAATTTTATTTTCTCTAATAAAATAGAATAAGTCCTCTAAACTATGAGTAATTTTTGATATATTATTAAACATCATCATAGAAGAAGATCCTTTTATGGTATGCATTATCCTGAATACTTCATTTATATCATCATCTGTAATGGTAGAATTACCCTCTATATTTAAGAGAATTTCTTCTAGTTGTTCCATAGATTGGTTAGTTTCAAACATAAACATTTCCAACATAGGTTCTGAGTAAGTATTAAAATCATCTGACATAATTACACCTCCTTTATTTTATAATTTATTTAGCGCTGCTACTAATTTATCTTCTTTAAAAGGTTTGACTATAAAACCCTTTGCTCCAGCGATAATAGAATTTTTAACTAATTTTTCCTGACCCATTGCAGATACCATCAGTACGCTTGCATTTGCATCTATTTTTTTAATATCTTTTAAAGCTTCTATACCATCTTTTTCCGGCATAGTGATATCCATAGTTACTATATCAGGAGAAAGCTCCTTATATCTTTCTACTCCTAAAGCTCCGTTTTCTGCTTCACCAACGATTTCAAAACCATTTTTTGTAAGCATTGCCTTGATTGTGTGACGCATAAAAGCTGCGTCGTCAACTATTAAAACCTTTTTCATTATAAAACAACCTCCTTATTTATAAGCCAATTAATTTTTTTCATAACTTCTTGGGTTAAATTTCTTTTGCTGTCTTTAAATTTCCATCTTTTTATAGTTCCCCAAAGAATATCGATAATTATATCAGAAAAATATTCAGCTGAAATATCTCTATCGAAAAGATTCTCATCTTGGGCTTTTTTGACAATTTCAGTTATTAACTGGTCTCTCTTTTTGAAAGTATCGAACATTTCTTTTTTCAATTCTTCATCATAACCATAAATATCTAAAGAAAACATTATAGTAGTTATTTCGGGATAATTCTCATAATATTTAGAAAAAGATTCAATATAGTAAGTTAAAGCATCTATTGCTTGCATCTCATTTTCTTTAATTGTACTGCTTATTAGTTCATCAAATATTTTAAATTTTTCAATAATGGAAAGTATAATTTTTTTCTTGCTTGAAAAATGTCTGTATATAGCAGGTTCGGTAATATTTTGTCTAGCAGCTATTTCACGAGTAGTTAATCCTTTAATACCTTTTTCATCTAATATTTGTATAGAAGTTATAGTTATTTTTTCTTT
>CAYMUD010000202.1:0-3032 GCA_964393495.1 uncultured Clostridia bacterium
TGGAAAATAAATTACAATTTAGATATGCTAAAGAAGAAGATACTGCTTTAATTTTGCATTTCATAAAAGAATTAGCTAATTATGAGAAGTTATTAGACGAGGTTGTTGCAACAGAAGAAATACTTCGGGAATGGATTTTTGAAAAAGAAAAAGCTGAAGTTATTTTTGTTATGGAGGATGATAAGGAAGTAGGTTTTGCATTATTTTTCCACAGTTTCTCAACATTTTTAGGAAGAGCAGGAATTCATTTGGAAGATTTATTTGTTCTGCCAGAATATAGAGGTAAAGGATATGGGAAAGCTTTGCTCAAACAACTGGCTAAGATAGCATTGGAAAGAGGCTGCGGACGTTTAGAGTGGTGGTGCTTAGACTGGAATAAATCAAGCATTGAATTTTATCTATCTTTAGGCGCTGAGCAAATGGATGAATGGACTACCTATAGAATTACTGGGGATACTCTTAAGGATTTAGCAAAGTAAAGATAATTAAAAAAAACAAACATATTTATGATCTTACCCCCTAAATCCGATAAGGATTAAGGGGGTTTTACTATTAAATATTATAGGGCATTTGGATATAATAAGTGAACAAGAAGGGCTATAAAGGAAATAAAAGCAAATTTTTTATGCCAAGAAAACAGTGTTTTCTTTTTAAGCTTGTAAAAAGTTCCTCCCAATACAGCAGTAATAATTACTGAAAAATATAAAAAACTACCGGTATGAAGTCTGAAAGTTCCTAATGCCAGATAACCGTGAATTAAAGCTACTAGGGCTAAGGTTAATCCTAATGGTTTATGAAGTTTTCTTAAAAATTTAATAATATTTCTAATTTTATTGGGTTTTGATTTAAAAATATTTTTATTTAATAAATTTAAAAGATAGGGAGAAACTAAAACTCCTAATATTAATACATTAAACCATCCTAAAATTGAATACATAAATTCCCTCCTATCTTTAGTCTTCTAATGTGCCAACTACCGGAGCCCTATTTAATACAGATAATCCGTGAGGTGATATATCTTTGATTTCTTCAGTTAAGTCTTTTCCAGCTTCATAGCCGTTATGGTCACCATTTTTCCATCTACCTAAATCTGTAAAGTCGTAAACAACCCCATCTACAGCTACATAAGCAGGATTGCCGTCTTTTCCATTGTATTCAGAAAGTTCATCTAAAGTAAAGCTTCTTTCTGGTTCTTCTGATTCTATCTCATTTTCTTCGGGTTCTTCGACAGGAGTATTTGATCCACATCCTGCTAAGATTAAGAGTAGAATTAATACTAATAATGTAAATTTCACATATGATTTTTTCATAATATTCACTCCTATTATAATATATTTATATTTGTTTTGTTATAAAAATCTTATTTAAATGATACCCATAATTCAAATTTTCAAACATAAGGATTGGAAGTTGTTCCTTGTTGATAATATTATCTAAAGATATACATTGAGACTTTAGTAAAAAAATAATATAATAAATACAAAGTATTTATATGGGCGAGGATATACTATGAAATATATTTATGAATCTGGATTAAATTTCCGACTATTGGAAGTAAGGTATCAAATTCCATATAAATCAATTAAGGAGTTGAGGGTATAATTGAGTTTGTTGAAATCATACAAAAATAAAAAGGGAAAAGTACCGGGACATCTTTATTACACGGGTGATAAAATTGAAAAGGTAAAAATTGAAATAACTAACTACGGAAAAAACAATTATCATAGTGAGTATCTTGAATTCACCAATATTGACGAACTAGAGGAAAGGTTAAATTTAGTAAATGAAAAGGAAATATTGTGGATAAATGTATTTGGACTTAGCAATATAGAATTGATTAAGTTTTTGGGCAGTAAATTTAGAATACCGGATCTACACTTAGAGGATGTCCTTAATGTTGGTCAAAGGCCAAAGATAGAAACTCAAGAAGATTTTATTTTTGTACTTTTAAATATGATAAATAAAAGAGAAGAAATTATTTACGAGCAAATTTCTATATTTTCCAAGGATAATATTCTTATAACTTTTCAGGAAATGGAAGGAGATGTTTTTGATACTATTAGAGATAGAATTGCTCAAAATAGAGGAAATGTTAGAAATAACAGTGTAGGATACCTTCTTTATATTCTTTTGGATGTTATTTTAGATAATTATTTTGTTTTGATGATGAATTTGGAAGATTCTATAGAAAAATTAGAAGAAAATGTTATGATTAACAACAAAGATGATTTGTTAAAGGATATTTATTTCTATAAAAAAGAATTGGCTAAACTAAGAAATTCTATAGTACCTTTAAAGGAAGTATTAAAGAATTTATTAGAAAAGGAAAAGCCTGAGATACAAAAATACTACAATGATTTGTACGATCATATTTACTTTATGATTGATAATTTAAATGTATTTAGAGAGATGATTAATGGAATTTATGAAATTTATATCTCTAATTTAAGTAATAGAATGAATAAAATTATGACAGTATTAACTATTTTTTCAGCAGTATTTATACCTATGACTTTTTTGGCTGGTATTTACGGGATGAATTTTATATATATGCCTGGATTAAGCTACCGATATGGATTTTGGGTCTTCTTAGCAGCTTGTATAGGGATATTTTTAGGTATGTTGAAATTTTTTAAAAATAAGAATTGGATATAGAAAGGATTTAATATGATTACAAATAGATGGTTTAAAGGTAAGAAAGATTTAGAAGAGGTAATATTATTAAGAAAAGAAATATTCGGAGAGGATTCTGAACAGGATTTTTATGATGAGTTTTCATTTAACATAGGGATTTATGAAGAGGATGAAGAATTGGTAGGTATTGGAAGATTATTGTCTAAAGATGGGAAATTTTTTATAGATAATTTTGGAATAAAGGAAAAATATAGAAATAAATACTACGGAGATTTTATGCTTAGGATACTTATAAGAAAGGCTTCAGATATAGGTATAGAAAAAGTATATGTAAAGTGCAAGAAAGATGTAGTAGATTTTTTTAAAAAGTTAGATTTTAAAGAAGAAAAGATAAAAAA
>CAYMUD010000203.1:0-3029 GCA_964393495.1 uncultured Clostridia bacterium
TGGGAAGTTGCTTTTAGACGAAGAATAATTCGCGACATTTTATCGCTTCCGCTGTCGCAATTTATTGTAAGTAGTGGAAGCATTACTAGAAAATGGAGGAAATATGGAAAGTAATGCTTTAAATAAAGAAAAGACGACAAACTTATTTAGCACGAATACTCTCGCTAGAGCTTCAATGTTGTTAGCTTTAAGCGTCATATTAAAAATCATATTCGAAATATATATACCATTAGCTGGACTTCCAGCTTTAAGAATAAATATTACATCAATTCCAATTATTTTAAGCGGAATGATGTTTGGACCATTGGTTGGATTTATAGTTGGAGGGTTATCTGATATATTATGCTTTATTATCAAACCATCAGGTCCATATTTTCCAGGATTTACAATAGCAGCTGCCTTAACCGGATTGATACCTGGATTGATTTTCAAGTATATAAAGAAAGATAGAAGATACACATTAATTAATACGATTATTATAATAGCAATATCTTTAGGATTTATAGGAATGCTTTTTGTAAAAGATGTACTAGAATATTCAAATGAAACTTTATATATTTATAATAATCCTCTTAATATTATACATATAATATTATATGTATCTTTAATTTTTCTATATATTTATATACCTTATAGAATATCTAAAGAAGAAAATAATTTAAAAATTGATAAAATACTTTTTGCGGTTAGTATTACACAACTTGTAACATCGGTAATGTTTAACACTTATTTTCTGTCTATACTTTTTGGAAAAGGATTTATGATATTTTTGCCAGGAAGAATAATTACAAATTTTGTGTTAATACCTCTTTATACGATAATACTAGCTGCTACATATAAACTAATAAAAACATCAAAATATAACTAGGAGGTAATAATGGGATTTAAAAGTGATATCGAAATAGCACAAGAAACGGAAATGAAAGACATAAGGGAAATTGCAAAAAAACTTAATCTAACAGAAGACGAAGTAGAAATGTATGGTAAGTACAAAGGGAAAATTGATTATAACGTACTAAATAAAACTAAGAGCAAAGATGGGAAAATAATTTTAGTTACAGCCATAACTCCTACTCCAGCAGGAGAAGGAAAAACAACAACAACAATAGGAACGGCAGATGCACTAACAAAGTTAGGGAAAAATACAATAGTAGCCCTAAGGGAGCCTTCTTTGGGCCCAGTATTTGGTATAAAAGGTGGAGCAGCTGGAGGAGGATATGCTCAGGTAGTACCTATGGAAGATATAAACCTACACTTTACAGGAGATATTCACGCTATAGGAGCAGCAAACAATCTATTGGCAGCTATGCTTGACAACCACATCAAACAGGGTAACGAATTAAATATAGACGTTACAAACATTACTTGGAGAAGAGTTGTAGATATGAATGACAGACAGCTTAGAAATATAACCTGTGGACTAGGTGGAAAGGCAAACGGAGTTCCAAGAGAAGATGGTTTTGATATTACAGTAGCAAGTGAAGTTATGGCTGCATTTTGTTTATCAAAAGATATAAAAGACTTAAAAGATAGAATGGCAAAGATAATCGTAGCCTATGATAAAGATAAAAACCCTGTAACAGCAAGAGACCTAAATGCTCAAGGAGCCATGGCAGCATTACTAAAAGATGCACTTAAGCCAAACTTAGTACAGACATTAGAAGGTACACCGGCATTTATTCATGGTGGACCATTCGCAAATATAGCTCACGGATGTAATTCACTAATGGCAACAAGAATGGCTAAGCACTTTGCAGACTACGTAGTAACAGAAGCAGGATTCGGGGCTGATTTAGGAGCTGAAAAATTCTTGGATATAAAAGCAAGAATGGCAGGATTCAAGCCGGATGCAGTAGTAATAGTAGCAACAGTAAGAGCACTAAAGCACCACGGTGGAGCAGCTAAAGACAAATTAAATCAAGAAGACTTAGTAGCCTTAGAAAAAGGTATACCAAATCTACTAAAACACGTAGAAAATATAACAAAAGAATTTGGATTAGGCGCAGTAGTAGCAATAAACAGATTTCCATTTGATACAGAAGCAGAACTAAAACTAGTAGAAGATAAATGTAAAGAACTAGGAGTAAATGTAGCGCTATCAGAAGTATGGGAAAAAGGATCTGAAGGTGGAGTAGATCTAGCAGAAGAGGTAATAAGATTAACAGAAGAAGATAATGATAACTTCAAATTTATATACGAAGACGAAGATAGTATAAAAGAAAAAATAGAAAAAATAGCTAAAAAAATATATGGTGCAGATGGTGTTGATTATACTAAAAAGGCAAACAAAGAGATCAAAAGACTTACAGACTTAGGATTTGAAAAGTTGCCTATATGTATGGCTAAAACACAGGCTTCATTATCAGATGATCCAAAAGCAATAGGAAGACCGGAAGGCTTTAATATTAGTGTAAGTAAGGCTACAGTATCAGCTGGTGCAGGATTTATAGTAGTATCTACAGGGGATATAATGAAGATGCCTGGACTACCAAAAGTTCCTTCATCTGAATTAATCGATGTACAGGATGATGGCTTAATAACAGGCTTATTCTAAATATATAATTTAAAAGCATGTTGGAGTTAAAACTCCAACATGCTGTAAATATAGGAGTTAATTATGAGACTTACAGAAAACACATGTGAAGAATTTATAGATGCTTTAGCATCTAAAAAAGCAATTCCAGGTGGTGGTGGTGTAGCTGCACTTACAGGAGCTTTAGGAGTTGCATTAAATACCATGGTATCAAACTTTTCAATAGGTAAGAAAAAATTTAAAGATATTGAGAAAGAACATCAAGAAATTATTAAAGAAGGTCTTGAACTCAAAAATGAATTGGTTAATTTAGTAAATACAGATGCTGAGAATTTTCTTCCCCTTTCAAAAGCATATGGTATGAGAACAGATACGGATGAAGAAAAGAAAAAAAAAGAAAGAGTGATTCAAAATGCTCTAAAAGATGCATGTATTGGTCCAGTTGAAATGATAGAAAATATATATAAGTCAATATTACTTCATGAAAGACTTTTAG
>CAYMUD010000204.1:0-3022 GCA_964393495.1 uncultured Clostridia bacterium
GGTATGCTTTCTATAGCAGGCGTAACCTATCAAGGTATTCTTAAAAATCCTATGGCAGATCCTTTTGTATTAGGGATATCTTCGGGAGCAGCACTTGGAGCAACAATAGGAATTATTAGCAAAATATCCTTTAATATTTTAGGCTTGAATTTTATATCTTTAATGGCTTTTGCGGGAGCTTTATTAGTAATCTTCATAGTATACAACATAGCTCGTATCAAAAACGAAATTCCAATTACAACTTTACTTTTAAGTGGAATAGCTATGAGTCAATTTTTAACAGCGATTTTGTCTATATTAATGATGCTGTTTGATAGAGATTTAAATAAAATATTTTTTTGGACTTTAGGAAGTCTTTCAGGAAAAGGTTGGGATAGTATTGTAAACATACTTCCATATGCAGTATTAGGACTAATTATATTAATGTATTATTCAAAAGATATGGATATATTACTTCTTGGAGATGAATCTGCTAAAAACTTAGGTGTTGAAGCAGATAGAGTGAAAAAAATAATTCTTGTGACTGCTTCTATAATTACTGCAGCTTCGGTATCTGTATCTGGAATCATAGGTTTTATAGGCCTTATAGTTCCTCATATAGTAAGGATATTTATAGGTCCAAAGCATGTTAAACTAATACCTTTATCTTTTATAACAGGTGGAGCTCTTATGGTTGTATGTGATACAATAGCTAGAAGTATCATACCACAAGAGATACCTGTGGGAATAATTACAGCTATACTAGGGGCACCATTCTTTATATATATATTAAAAAAGAAAAAAGCAGAGGTTTTTTAATGGATAAAATTTTGAAAGTGAGAAACTTAAATTATAGTGTTAGTGACATAGACATAATAAAAGATATTAACTTTGATGTTTTAAAAGGGGAATTTGTTAGTATAATAGGCCCTAATGGAGCAGGTAAAACTACTTTGATTAAATGTTTAGCTGATAATCTTGATTATACTGGGACTGTAGAATTAAAAAACACACCTATAAAAAAATATACAAAAAAAGAAAAAGCTAGAATAATTTCTGTAGTTCCTCAAGAGTACAGTCTTCCATTTAATTTTAAAGTGATAGATGTTATAAAAATGGGTCGTAACCCCTATAGAAACAATAAAGGGAAAAAAGAAGATAATAAAAATGATAACTTTATTTACAATTCAATGGTACAAACAAACACCTACAATCTAAGAAATAGATTTTACAACAGTTTAAGTGGAGGAGAAAAGCAGAGAGTAATAACAGCAAGAGCTATAGCACAAAATACGGATATAATATTTCTTGATGAGGTAACCTCAAGTTTAGATATGCATCATGAACTTGAAATAATTGAATTAATTCACAGATTAAATAGAGAAAAAGAAATAACTGTAATATCTATAATGCATGACTTGAATATTGCATCTAGATTTAGTGATAGGATATTATTTTTAAATGATGGAGAAATTGTAAAATACGATACTCCTGAAAAGGTATTTAATATAAAAAATTTATCTAAAGCATACAATATGGAAATGATGATAAGAGATAATAAGCTTCTTAATTATAAAGAAATAGTTCCTCTAAGAGTTAACAGAAATATGGACAAAAAAGATAAAAACATACATATAATATGTGGTGGAGGAACAGGAGAATACATTATAGAAAAATTGTTTTCCGAGAAATATAATATTAGCTGTGGTATAATTCATGATGGTGATAGTGATGTTAGGGTTTGTGATTCTTTAAATGTAGAATGTATAAAAGAAAAGCCTTTTTCTGAATTTAGTCTAAAAGCGGTAAAAGAATATATAGAAATAATTCAAGAATCTGACATAATAATAATTACGGATGTACCTTTTGGAAAACATAACATAACAAATCTTAGAATATTAAAAGAGTATAAAGACAAGAAAATTATAATTTTACATAATAAAAATAGAGATTTTATTGATGGTGAAAGCGATAAAATAATAGAAAAATTAAAAATTAGAAAAAATGTTTATTATGCTTACAATTTAAAAGAATTATTTGAATATATTAGAGAAATTGATTAGAATATAATTATTACAATAACCCCTTATCTCTGAGGGGTTATTGTATAGGAGGTATAATGAAAAAAATTCTAAAGTTTATATTAATAGTATCTTTATTCACATTTTTATTATTGATAATATTCCAATACTCTTCTTTAAATATTAATTATTTTGAAGCTAAGTTTGAAGAAAATAATACAGAAGAAACAACAGGAATAGAAAAACAACAACTATTAGATATATCAAAGGAAATAATCAAATATTTAAATGACGAAAGAGATAATTTTGAAATCAAGATATCAGATGATGAAGAATCAATATTTGGTAATAGAGAAATAGAACATATGAAAGATGTTAAAGATCTTTTTGACAAAGGATTTATAATAAGAAACTTATTATTTTTGACTACAATTTTATCATTCCTGATATTAAAAGTATATTACAAAGAAAAAATAACTAAAACCTTACTTATTGGAGGTGTAATATTTACTTTTTTTTTCATGCTGATTGGTGTTATAATAGTATTTAATTTCAACAAGGCTTTCGTTGTTTTTCATGAAATATTGTTTACTAACGATTTGTGGATATTAAATCCTAATGAAGATCTATTAATTCAGATGCTTCCTTCAAACTTTTTTTCTGATTTAGGTATGCAAATTGTAAAAAGATATATTATAACAATAATCATATTTTTAATCTCAATGATAATACTTGTAAAAAGAAAAAATAATAATACTTATAATCAAAAAAAATAAAAGAGGTGATACTATGAAATTTTTAAATGCAGGAGAATCACATGGGAAATGTCTAACTGGAATTATTGAGGGATTTCCTTCAAATGTTAAGATAGATATTAAAGATATCAATAAAGAACTTTCAAGGCGTCAAATTGGATATGGACGTGGAAAAAGAATGGAAATAGAAAAAGATAAAATAGAGATACTATCCGGAATAAGATTTGGTAAAACCTTGGGAAGCCCAATTTCTTTTACAATAAAAAA